>JBILIE010000083.1:0-6777 GCA_044350115.1 Rickettsiales bacterium | reverse complement strand
TGCACATCTAATAACACAAGCGAAAAATGCCCAAACGCAAAAGCATGTACGGCTTCGGTGCCATTGCGCGCCACTTCAAACGGATAGCCAAAGTTTTTGAGCATGGTGGTGGCAACGAGGATATTGGGTTCGTAATCTTCCACCAATAAAACGGGTAGTTGTGCTGAGTTTGCCTGCTTATCCAGATAAATAATATTTTCCTGATAGGGCAAACGCGCCGAATCGCTGGCTTCTACGGGAAGGCTCAAATGCAGCGTGAAGGCGGAGCCTTGACCTTCAATGCTACTGACAGTGATTGACCCGCCCATTTGTTCGGCGAGCGATTTAGAGATGGCCAGCCCTAGCCCTGTGCCGCCGTAGCGGCGGGTGATGGAAGGATCGGCCTGAATAAATTTGCCAAAAATATGCGAGATTTTGTTTTCGGGAATACCGATTCCCGTATCAATCACGGCAATGGTCAGGTGCTTTTTACCATTACCTTTACCGCCATTGGCGAAGAAAATAGAAACACTGCCGTGATCGGTAAATTTAATCGCATTACCCACCAGATTCAGCAATATCTGACGGATGCGGGTGCTATCGCCAATAAAGGTTTTATACAACCCCGCTTCGTAATGCACATTGAGATCAATGTTTTTTTCCTGTGCGCGAACAGACATCACGCTGATGACACGCTCTAAAAGCGCGACCATGTTGAAGGGAGAATTGTCCAGCTCTACCACTTCCGATTCAATTTTATCAATATCGAGCAGATCGTTAATCAGCAGCATCAGCCCATCCGCGCTGGTTTGCAGCACGGTGACGCATTGCTTTTGTTTTTCGTCTAATTTGGTGGTGAGCAGAATGTTGGTGAGGCCGATAATCGCATTCATTGGCGTGCGGATTTCATGGCTCATATTCGCCAGAAATTCGGATTTTGCTTTATTGGCTTTTTCGGAAAGCAAGGCGGCGGTGCAGGCGGCAGCACGCTCATTTTCGGCCAGTTCAATAGCATTTTCTGCGGTTCGCTGGCCACGCTCGGCGAGATTCTGCTTGTTATCCGCAGAGAGTTTCAAATTTTCGGCGATAGCGATATTGGTGCGCGCCAGTTCTTCTGCCGCTGCTGCATTTTCTTTTGCCAAATTAAGTGCAACACAGGAAAGTTCTCGCGCACAAATATCGGCACTTTGGCGAGCATCACGCTGGATATAGATAAAAATGAGAATAGCGCCTACGGAGAGAAACGCGAGAATCAGCTCTTGATCGCGGTAATCACCCCCAAAAATAAAGGTGAATAAAAGCCGCGAAAAACTAATCGCTAAAATAATATATAGCGCGTAATCAAGCAGGAAGCATTTGAATTTAATCATTCGGTTCTTTTTACCTTTTCGGTGAGGAGGCCTGAAATAAACGCATCGAGCGCATCACTGGGCAGTGACGTAATCGGCGATTTTTTGATAATACTCTGCGGCACTTGGCGCAGATGGTGGAGATAAGCGCAAGTAACTGTTACCAGTATTGCTGCCGCAACAACAGCAATTCCACACACAAGCAGCACCGCGATTTGCGGTTCGAACCCGCTATTGATAAGGGCGATATACGCTGCATAAAGCCCCGCAATCAGCGCGGCACTGACCATGATTGCCGTGGTGAGGACAAGCCCCGCCACCACAATCATGCCCGAAAGCAGTCGTCTAAACAGCCACCGACCATAGGTTCTCTGAACGAGATTAATTAAAGCTAGCAGCTGTTCCATATGCCTATTATTTGTGTGGAGTTGGTTGTTGAGAGCGGTGTGGGGGGGTATATTTTTTCTTTGAATGGGGCTACGCCGTCCCAAACCCCACGGCTTCGCCGCCTCGCCTTGCTCGGATTGCACCCAACACATGGAATGCGTTGGGTGCAATTAACCTAGCGACGCAGCAATGCGCCAATGAGTGCGCCGACGCTAAGGGCGATAACCGTTGAACGCACAGGGTTAGAGCGGATCTCGCTTGTTACTTTATCGCTCGCATGGGTAATGTCGTCGCTGGCATGGTTATACATGCTGCGCACTTTTTGACCCGCTTGGTTGGCGGCACTGGTAAGGCTGTTTTTCATATCAGATGCCGATTGTTCGATATCGGTCATAGTGGAATCTTTAATGGCTTTATTGGGAAACATGGTAGTACTCCTTGGGTTGATTAATAGGGGGTTGATTAATAGGGGGTTGATTAATGGTTTGGCATTTCTTGTCTGATTTGGCTGGTGGTTGTTTTGTTAAACAGCCCTTCAGGGTCGTTAGTGGTTTTGGATTTTATCACGGTTTTTTCGTTACCCGATGTATCGACGGGCATATCGAGCGCGTTTTTAACATCCATGCACCCGCCTAGAGCAAAGTTAAGTGCAGAAAATGAAAGTATGTGGACAGTATGCTTTATCATAAAAATCTTCTTTGCGAGTAAGGGGTTAGATGCGGCCTGAAAACAAAAGAATCAGGAGGATAACAAGGAGGAGCCCTGTGCCACCACTAGGGTAATAGCCCCAGCTTTTGCTATGCGGCCATGTGGGCAATGCGCCCAATAAAATTAGCACCAGAACAATCAGTAAAAGAGTGGATATTGTCATTTAATTTTCCGCAAAATGAGAGGTTGTTGATTTGTTTGGCATGAATGACAGGCTTCACACAAAGATGCGATGTGAGCTAAAGGTGGCAACGTAAGGAAGTAGTAAAGACAGGTTATGCAGGCCTGTGTTTATCCAGCATGTTGGCAATAAATTGATTGAGCTTGTGTGCTTCTGTCAGCGCTGTTTGCACCAAGGCAGTGCGTTGCTCGGCAGAGAGGCTCTCGGGCATTTGATCGAGTATTTCCAGCGAGCCGATGATGCAGGCCAGCGGCGTGTTGAAATCATGCGCGACGGTGTTAAAAACCTTGCGTAGCAAGGCATCGCGTTCGGTGTGGGTGATGTCCATGAGGCATTGTGCGGTAATTTGCGGAGAATAGATAGAAAATAGCGCCGCCCCCTCTGGATAAGGGGCGGCGCCTTCTTCTGGGAGGGAAGTTACTTTTTGGCTTGTGACCAGTTTTCCAGATCATTCCACCATTTATCGAGTTTTTTATCGGTTTTTTCGATCATGGTAGGGTCGTTTTCGGTGATATAGCCTTGCAGATTGCTTACATCTTTACGCATGGCGATAATGTCGTTGCGATGTTCTTTGTACAGATCATTGCGTTGCAATTCGTCCAGTGCGTTATCAGCATGGGTGAGTGCATAACGAGCACCGTCATAGTTTTTGCCTGCAATGAAGTTACGCGCCAGCGCAAGGTTATCCCGCGCTTTGTCGTTCGGAACTGCAATACGCGCATCTACTTTTACCGAAGCATCAATGAGCATGGCAAGTTGGTTATCTGCTTCTTTAAGGTTGCCCTCAATGATTGCAGCATCCGCTTTATCAAAATAAGTGGAGTCTTTATAATCGCGCAAATCAAGGGTGAGATAGACAATATCTGCATCCGTTACTGCCAGATTATTTTTTGCCCAAGGCGAGCCGTTGCTTAGCTCTTTCACTTGCACAGGGCCTGTTTGGATAGGGAAATAATGGTATTTATATTCCGTATCATATTCATACACTACGCGGCCAGAGCGCAGCTCAGTCACACGGTATTTTTCTTCCGTTTCGCCTTTAATCAGCGCTGCCAATTGGCGTGCTTGCAGAATGTGTTTTTTGGCAAGATCAGTGTTCTTCATAGCCAGAGCCACACGCGCAAAATTCACATGTCGAACAAAGTTGGAAGCCGCCACTCGCGGATCTGTAATCTCTGCGGCACTCACGGGTTTAGAAGCTTCTGTCACCGTTCTGGTGGCAATGTTTTCTTCCGCAAAAGAGGGAGACGCAAAGGTAAGACCCGTGCTTAATATCGTTGTGATGAGAAATGCGTAGGTTTTCATGTTAAGTTCCTTGGTTGATTAAAGTGAGTGGGTAATTTCTAGTATTTGTTTTTGAGCATGGCGGCTTGATGCGTACCTTCGTCGTGGAAAAGATCCGCCTCTGGCTCTTTCGCTCCCGATTTGTTGGAAAGAAAGAATTCGATATAACCCGCAATCACGGAAGCCAAAGCAAAGCCTGCAATGAGATAATAAGGTATTTTATCTTGACTAATCATGGTGTTATTCCTTATTCGTGAGCGGGTTAATAGGTGGTGATGGTTTCAGAAACATCGTCTTTATATTGCATCTCCACCGTCACGCGGCGGTCGCGGTGCAGGCACGAAATCAACGCGCTACGGCTCAACCCATTCGAGCAATCCGTAACGGATGCCGATTTTCCAAGCCACTGCGTTTTCGCCACGGTGGTGTTGAGATAGCCTTGTTTGCGCAAATAATTTTCGATCACTTGTGCGCGTTTTTGTGAGAGGCGATCGTTGTAGCTGACGCTACCAATACGATCGGCATAACCCACAATGCTCACGCCCTTAATATCGTCCATTGATTTTAACTGAGTCGCGAGATTATCCAGTTTGGCGGCTTCATCCGCAGTGAGGTTGCTTTGATCAAAACCAAAATACACCGTGCGATCTTCATCAGGAATGGGGTTGCGTTCTACCACATGATGCTCAGTTTTGCGCGCTGGTTTCATTCTGGGTTTGGGGTGGCATTCGTCGCTATCTCCCACCCATTTGGTGCGAACACAGCCACCAAAGCTGCTATGCACTCGATTGCCACGTTCATCATGCACCACATCGCGGTTGTCATAGCCACCTGCTGACGCAGGAGTGGTAAGGCCAACAGTAATTGTAGTGCTCAGGAGGGTTAGAATTAAAAGGGTGCGGGTTTTCATTAGGAGTAGCTTTCATGTTTCTTGTATCTGCTAACCGAGCAAGTGCGCGGTGCAGAATGCGTGGGGTTTGGGGAGGATTCCCCGTTCAAAAGTATTATTGGTTGATAGATTTTTTCAGATCTTCGCCTGCATCTTCTGCAGCGTCGCCGAGCTTTTCGGCGGGGGTGCGGTCTTCCAGCTGGCGCACTGCTTTATCCATGCCATTGGGCATTTCATTAATCGCATCGCTCACTTTCTCACCCGTGTTACGAGTATCGGGAGTGGTGAGCACATAATAACCGCCGATGATAATCACCAGCCCCAGTGCAGCCGCAATCAGAAATTTATCTTGAGGAAGAGTAGCCATAGTGATGTTCTTTCATAAAAGTTTACTGCTAGGGTGATATTGCCATCGCCATTTCTTTTCGATACGGAGATTGGCGTTTGCCGTAAGGAAACGGTAAGGCTTATGCTGCTTCAAAGGTATCGTGATAAAAGATCTCGCTCTCAGCCTCGCGCAAATGCGCTTCCAGATCGTTCAGCACCTCAAACCGATCAAATTCCATATCGATAATCGGAAAATTATCGGAGTGATTAAAGGTAATGAGCGTGATGTGGGTATTCATAAAAATTCTCCTAAAGATATGGGATTATGATTGAGTAAAAATAAGTTTGGCCGCCCGCAATTTCTGCTGAATATTGCGGATGATTTCAAAATAGGCCGCCACTTTGGTGCTCTGCTTTTGATTAAGCGGAATACCGCTTTCGTCCTCCATCCGTTGCAGTGAGTGACTGGCAAAAGCGAGCCGCTCCTGCATACGATTCAATATGCTAAATTCTGTTTCGGAAACGGGTAAATGCGTTAGTTCAAAACCCTGACGGCGCTTGGAATAAGTGATAATGCTTTTCATAGATTCTCCCTGTTGGTGGAGTGCATCTAATCAGCGTAAAGATAAAAAGGATGCAGGCAAAAACAGAGGGATCGTAAGGGAGAGGTAAGGAGAATTTTGCGTCATCCCGACAGAGCGTAAGCGACGAGGAATCTGGCTGACAGCAGGCGAGACCCCCCGTCGCTTACGCTCTGTCGGGATGACGGCTTAGAGAAGCTTTCGTTCCCCTAAAAGAAAAGATTATACAAAATGATAATCGAGATCGGCACACCCAGTGCCCACATGATTAAACTACGCATAAAGACTCCATGGTTAAAAACGATGTGAAAGGGTGAGCGCGCCGAATTGTGGCGATTGAGCCTGTGTTTTATATTCTTTGGTCATAAACACCTGTGTATAGGACAATCGCGTTTCGCCATAAGTGAGTGCTGCACCCACCTGAAGGCTGCTCACAAAAATTTCTTTATCTACGCTGGGGCTGTCGCGAAACGTATTGCCGTCGAGGAAAATATTACGCGCCACGGCACGTTCCGCCACGGTAGTAAATAAATAGCCACTGAGTTTCTGCACAGGTTCAAAAAAGTCTGATCCAGGCAGGCTGGGGCGAATCCGCGGTGGGCCGTAATCCGCAGGCAGATCATACCCTGCGCGGAAGGTGGCGCCTGCACTGGCATCCGTAGTCACATTGCCTAAATTCACCCCCAGATGCGGCGTGAAATCTACCCCTAGGCCAAAAGGTGAAACTTCATATAATCCGCGCCATTTACGCTCATAGGTGAGCATCACGCCCACTTCGTTTTTTAGTTGTGTGTCCCACCCCATTGGTTCGGGTTTGTCGGCAATGCGATGAATCAATTTCTGCGTTTCTTCTGCATAAGAGGCAGGCCCCACCATGCCTAGTGTGAGCATCACATTATCGAGTGTTTTGCCTGTATCAGAAACCATACCCACTGATCCATAGAGCCAGCCCGCATAGGGACGATCGGTGGTGATAGGATAGACACGGCTAGTATCATCAGGCGCGAACATGCTCTGCCCCGCAGCGATGCTGATACGTTTTTTTCCTTTAGCAGCGAGTGGTAATACCCCCGCCACTTCTTGTATCCAATG
>JBILIE010000082.1:0-6785 GCA_044350115.1 Rickettsiales bacterium | reverse complement strand
CTTGCCTACCGTATTCAGGAACTGGCTTACGGTGGATTGGGAAAAGATATGCAGCGGCGCATTGTCGCGCTCAAAGACGAACTGCTCGACCATAAACCCCGCCGCCAGATTGACCCCACGCGCCCACCCACTGGCGCGATATTGGTGCGGGAATTTCAGGGAGTGGAACACCGTGTGCGCGTGCTGGCCGACGGCTTTGAATATCAGGGACGCAGCTATAAATCACTCAGCGCTCTGGCGCGGATTATCTCCGGCACCAATTGGAGTGGGCCGATGTTTTTTGGTCTGCGCAACCGCAGGGGATATAAAGCATGAATCTTACGCCTAATCTTACGTCCAAACTCCGCTGCGCGATTTACACTCGTAAATCCCATGAAGAAGGGCTGGAGCAGGAATATAACTCGCTCGACGCGCAATATGATTCCGCCGTCAATTACATCCGCAGCCAGAAGGCCGAGGGCTGGACGGTGGTGGGCAAGCGGTATGATGATGGCGGATTTTCAGGTGGTACGCTGGAGCGGCCAGCACTGAAAGCACTGATGGCCGACATCCGTGCGGGCGAAGTAGATGTGGTGGTGGTCTATAAAATCGACCGCCTGTCACGCTCACTGCTGGATTTTGCCAAGATCATCGAGATTTTTGACCAGCACGGCGCCACTTTTGTCTCCGTCACCCAGAATTTTAACACCACCACCTCGATGGGACGGCTCACGCTCAACATTTTGCTGTCCTTCGCGCAGTTTGAGCGCGAGGTGACGGGGGAGCGCATCCGCGACAAATTCGCCGCCTCGAAAAAGAAGGGCATGTGGATGGGCGGCGTGCCGCCGCTGGGCTACGATGTCAAAGACCGCAAACTGGTGGTCAATACGCAGGAAGCCAAAATCATCCGCTTTATCTTTGAGCAATATCTCAGGCACGGTTCTGCCATAGCCCTGGTGAAGGAGCTGGACGAACGCTGTTACCGCAGCAAAAGCTGGACAACGCTGGAGGGCAAGAAGCGTCTGGGCAAAAAGATGGATGCCACAGCGATCTACAATATTTTAAGAAACCAGCTCTACACAGGCAAGATTCATCATCAGGGCGTTTACTATCCTGCCGAATATGAAGGCATCATCTCGCAGGAAACATGGGAGGCGGCGCAGAAAACCGCTAAAGGCAACCGTTCACAATCACTGCGCGGCCCGAAGAAAACCGAGCTTCCCTTCCTGCTGCGCGGCGTCATCTTCGACAGCCACGGCCATGCGATGACGCCGCATTATACCCGCAAAAATGGCCGCAAATATTACCGCTATTATGTCAGCACCCACGCCATGAAATACGGCTATTCCAGCACGGATTTACGCTCCATCCCCGCCGAAGAAATCGAACCCCTCATCATTGCACAGATGCGACAGTTCTTTACCGCGCCAGAGGTCATCCATCGCACTCACCTCAAAGCACAGGCGCGTGAACCCAACATCACCGTCGAACAGGTGCGGCAGGATTTAGCAGGGTTTGACGAGATATGGGAGCAGCTCTTTCCGCTCGAGCAGAACCGCATCGTGCATCTTATTGTTAAACGCGTGGAGGCCAGTGTGAGCGGCGTCAACATCACCTATCAACCCAATGGCATTATGGAAATTTATGACCAACTCGCAGGACGCAAAGTGGCTCTATAAGGTGCAGGTGCTTGGCAACCAGCAGGAATCTCGCACCAATCCTGACGGCACTATCACCGTACATATTCCCGTCAGCTTCCAGAAACGCGGTGGCCGCAAATACATCATCGCACCCGATGCAATACCGGAAGAATACCGCCCACCGAAGGAAAGCACCTCCATTCTCAAAGCCATCGCACAGGCATTTTACTGGCGAGAGATGATCGATAGCGGCGAGGTGCTTTCCGTTGCCGATCTCGCACGCAAAATCAAAATGAATGAATCCTATGTGGCGCGTGTCATGCGACTTAACCTGCTGGCACCCGATATCATCAAGGCACTGCTAGACGGCAGGCAGCCCCGTACGCTGACCCTCATCGACCTGTTCAAACCCATCCCGCTCGACTGGAATGAACAGCGCGAATGCTACGGCTTCAAATCCTGAATCCCTGAGTCTCCAAAATCCGTATCGCCGAGAAAGTTCGTGAATCCGTCTGGCTACCAGTTTGCATTACAAACTGGTACGGAAATACAGCACTGATTTACAACCATAAATCGCGTCCGTACTGCTTGCATCTAGTGCAGAGGTTTTGAGAGAAAGCGCTCTCAGCGCAGTATTTTACGCCATTTCACAGCCCGTGCAGTACGGAAATTATACCGCACAACACCGCAGAAAGCCAAGCACCTGCCCCGAACATGCTCCGCAAGAGAGCAGTTCGTAACGTGGTAATGGCGGAGGAAGTGAGATTCGAACTCACGGTACCCTTACGAGTACGGCAGTTTTCAAGACTGCTGCCTTAAACCACTCGGCCATTCCTCCGTATAAAATTTGCCTTTCGGCGACTCTAAAACCCTCTAACCTTCACACGTTTTCAAGACTGCTGCCTTAAACCACTCGGCCACTCTTCCACAACAATGTCTCTTTCGAGACTTTCAAAAAACTCTAAAGCGTTGGATTTCAAAGCTGCCGCCTTAGATCACTTGCTCAAGCTTGGAAATTTAAACCAAAAACATCACTTATGTGATTTGATTTAATATTACCGAATGCGGTTTAAGCGTATTTTGGTGGGAGATGCAACCCACTTATCGATTTTTTCAAAAAAACCACTCGAATTTTTGTGGAGATAAATAGTAATTCCGCTAGCTCTAAAACGAAGTTCGACACGAACCATGCTAGGAACGTGTCACTATACAGGAGAAAATTTTGCTACGACTAGCAAAGAAGTTCTGAGGTGTATTGTTAAAACTGAAAAACTCAATGAGCTTCACACTTCCCGCCTGCGTGGAAATATAACGTGATCACAAAGAGAGTGGCTCTAATTCGCAAACGCCGCAATATCCGTAATCGCCCGCCCTAAGATCAGCGCGTGGACATCGTGTGTGCCTTCATAGGTGTTTACACTTTCGAGATTCACCATATGACGGATGACATGATATTCGTCGGAAATGCCGTTGCCGCCGTGCATATCTCGCGCCATGCGGGCGATTTCAAGTGATTTGCCTGCGGAATTGCGTTTGATGATCGAGATCATCTCAGGCACCAAAACGCCCTCGTCAATCAAGCGACCCACGCGCAGACAGGCCTGCATCGCCAGCGCGATTTCCACCATCATATCTGCCAGTTTTTTCTGGATGAGCTGATTTGCGGCGAGTGGACGACCAAATTGCTGGCGATCCATCGTATATTGGCGAGCGGCTTGTAGGCAAAATTCTGCGGCACCCAGCGCACCCCAGCCAATGCCATAACGTGCTTTGTTGAGACAGCTAAACGGTCCTTTAAGGCTAGTGACATTCAGGCGGTTGCCCTCTGGCACCTCGACATTATCCATCACGATTTCGCCCGTGGCGGAAGCCCGCAGCGACATTTTGCCTTTGAGGGCTGGGGCAGAAAGCCCCTTCATAGATTTTTCCAACACGAAGCCGCTGATGGTGCCGTCTTTAATGTTCGGGTCGCCGTACACTTTACCCCAGACCACGAATACATCTGCCACAGGCGAGTTGGTGATCCAGATTTTGTTACCCGTCAGGCGATAGCCGCCATCGATTTTATCAGCACGAGTCAACATGCTGCTCGGATCGGAGCCGTGGTCTGGTTCGGTCAAGCCAAAGCAGCCGATGAGTTCGGCGGTTGCCAGCTTCGGCAGATATTTTTGTTTGAGTTCTTCAGAGCCGAATTCGTGGATCGGGTGCATGACGAGAGAGGATTGCACGGAAAGCGCAGAGCGATAGCCGCTATCGACCCATTCAATCTCACGAGCAATGAGGCCGTAAGCCACGTGGCTCGTGCCCGCGCAGCCATAGCCATGGATGGTGGAACCGAGCAAGCCCAGCGCGCCCATTTTGCGAAGAATTTCAACATCAAATTGTTCATGGCGATTGGCTTCAATTATCCCTGGGAAGAGTTCTTCACGCGCAAATTGTCGGGTCGCATCGCGGATCATGCGTTCTTCTTCGGTCAATTGATGATCCAGAAGGAGAGGGTCTTGCCAGTCGAGAGGAGCGATAGAAGCCATGAATTGAGTGCCTTACAAAATGATATTAATAATAGAGCCGCGATCCCAGAAAATTCCCTTTGTCAGAGCCTCACGCGCTTGGGCGATAAGACTATTGAGCGTATCATAATCAGGGAGAAGGTTGAGGATAGCACGACGACCACGGCGCAAAGATTGATCGTCCGATTGTTCTTTCGCACGGACGGGGAGAGCAGGTTGAAGCTTGCCCGCGATGACATTGAGAATAGAGTCGTTGATTGCAACCATAATGCCCGTATTTTAGCGTGGATTAGCGGTGGTTGCTAGGCCAAAAGCCAGTCGCGGATAAATTTTATTTGCACGTCCTCCATCAATGCGGGGGCGTGGCCGCAATTGGGGATGGTGAGAGTGGCAGTGGTTTCGGGCTTGCGCTGCACCATTTCCTCTAGCGTTTCGGCGGTGAGGATATCGGAAGTCTCGCCGCGAATGACCAGCACAGGGCAGGTGATAGCATCCCACCAAGGCCAAAGCGGGATATCAACAGGATTCGCTAATTTCTTCTCAGGATCGCGCATAGGGTCGAGAATGCCGGGGTCATAGGCGAGTTGATAATCGCCATTGCTGAGTTGGGTGAAGCTGTGTTCCAGCATATGCTGCCAGTGTTCTTCCTGAGTAATGCCGAAAGTAGCGAAGCTGCTGCGCAGATAAGCTTCCGCAGCGGCGCGATCGGCAAATACCATCTGCAAGCCAGCATAGTTGTTGATGCGTTGTAGGCCTTTTGCAGAAATCACTCCGCCAATATCGTTAAGTACAAGTTTGCGGATTAGATTGGGGCGTTCGGCAGCAAGGCGCATACCAATAATACCGCCCATGGAAGTGCCAACCCAGTCCACTTGCGTGATTTTGCGTGAGTCGAGCAAGGCGAGCAAATCGACAATATAGGTATCGACATTATAAGCGGCAGTGTTGGTGATCCAATCGCTTTTGCCGCGTCCAACAATGTCTGGTGTGAAAACTTGATAATAACCCCTCCCACTGGGAGAAGTTGAAATTGCCGCAGGTAATTGCGGGTGAGGGTGCGGCAGTTGAGATAACCCGCCACCTAGT
The DNA here is from genome assembly GCA_044350115.1 of Rickettsiales bacterium. Lineage (GTDB taxonomy): Bacteria > Pseudomonadota > Alphaproteobacteria > Rickettsiales > JALZUV01 > JBILIE01. Next base: position 1,570 of record JBILIE010000082.1, on the reverse strand, counting down.
TCGCAAGGCTCATCTACCTCTCCCACTGAGAGGGGTGAAGATAGCGCGCTTGCCAGATAATCGAAATCGCGCCCATTGCGGGTGAGGCCGTGGACGCAGAGCAACGTTCCACAGGGCGCATCCGCACTTCCCCATAACCAATAGGCCATTTTATGCGCTTCGCTCACTTCTGGCGGCGTGAGTGAGAGCGTGTGAAAGATTGGAGGCATGTGTTTTTAAAGGTAACGATCGATTGTCAGCCCATCGAGGCTGATTTCGGTTTGTTTGCCTTCAATTGCATCGGCTAACAGGAAGCAACTACCTGCTGCTTGTGTCCACCCCAAAGTGCCGTGGCCTGTGTTCATAAACAGGTTTTCAATCGGTGTTTTGCCGATAATCGGAGGACCATCTGGTGTAGATGGGCGTAAACATGCCCAACGCTCGATAGTAGATTCATCCGCAGGCAAAGCTTCAGGGAAGAACTTTTTGATAGCGCGCAGAATGGGCTGAATACGCACTTCACGCACGGCATCGTTATAACCTGCAAATTCGGCGGTGCCCGCCACACGCAGGCGATCGCCCAAGCGACTATACACAATTTTGGCTTCTTGATCAGTAATGCTCACCGTGGGCGAATGGGTGTTCGCTGGCATGGTCACGCTATAGCCTTTCATGGGGTAAATCGGCACATCGAGGCCTAATTTACGCAAGTGAACGGGGCTGTGAGACCCCATAGACATCACAAATTTATCGGCGGTGAAATCGCCTTTATCGGTTTTTACCGCAACAATGCGGTTGCCTTCTTTTTTGATACTTTCAACCGTGGTGCCAAAATGAAATTTAACATTATATTCTTTTTGGCAAAGTTTGGTCAGCTCGTTAGTGAAAGTGTGGATATCGCCGCTTTCGTCGAGATGCGCGTGGATGCCGCCAATGAGAGGGGTTTTGCTTTGCTCCAAAGTAGGCTCCAAGCGCAAGCATTCCTGTGGTGTAAGCACTTTTTCGTGACAGCCAAATTTCTCCTGAAACTTAGTTTGCGTCACTGCGTGGTCAAAGTCATTTTTATTGGCGAATACATGCAGGATGCCTTCATGCAAGTAATCAAACTTCACACCCGTTGCAGCGACCAGATGTTCCATCTTCTTACGACTGTAGAGGCCGAGGCGGAGCATGGTGACGGTGTTGGACTCTGTGCGCATCTGGCTGCAATTGCCGAGGAATTTTAAACCCCATTTGATCATATGCAGGTCGGCACGTGGGCGCATCACCAAAGGTGCATCCTCGCGGAACATCCATTTCACGACTTTAGAAAGTACACCCGGATTCGCCCACGGCTCAGCGTGGCTATAGCTAAGTTGCCCACCGTTGGCGTAGCTGCATTCTGCCGCGCTATTTGGCTGCCGATCGATGACTTCTACTTCGTAACCACGCGTTGCAAGCACATACGCCGAGGTTACACCCAAAACACCAGAACCAAGAATAATAATTTTCATGAATAACGCCTATAAAGGATTTGTTTATCGGTTGTCTAGGCGGAAAGTTCTTGGATCTTGCTCAATACCTCTGCTGCATGGCCTTCGACCTTCACCTT
>JBILIE010000002.1:0-22819 GCA_044350115.1 Rickettsiales bacterium | reverse complement strand
GGTCACGGCGCAGAAGCCGTGAAACCCCGCCATTAACAGCACGAGCAGCATTTTGGCATGAATCCAGCCTCCATCGGCACCTGTCATCGCGATCAGCCACAACCCAAAACCAAAAGTTAAAAACATGGCGGGGTTCATGATAAATCGAAGCAAGCGACGCTCCATGACCTTCAGTGTTTCGGAAAGCTCGCCGCCCCGAGCCGCCCTTACATGATAAATGTAGAGACGCGGCAGATAAAACAACCCCGCCATCCACGCGGTGAAGCTGATGATATGCAGGGATTTTACGATAAGATAAAGGTCAGCGGACATAAATATGTACCTCGGAATAGTTTAAGTCAGGTGCAGGTTCGCTGCGTAAATTCAGGCGGCTATCGGGCACGCCCATTTTGCGAATGCTTGTGAGCACGCGCCGAAAATTGTTATCCGCCATCTGGCGCAACCCTGGTTGCACAGGAAAATAATTGATGACATTAAACCGCACATCGGATTTGGCCTGCACCGCAAGGGTCAGCGCGTTGTAGAGCGGTTGATCGTAATAAACCCGCGGCTGGTTGAAGCGCACCACCACCAGCGGCGTGGACATATGATCCATCACCGCCATCGCCGGCATCGCCACCGCCATCATCATCAAAAATACGAAGAGATGTTTGACCATGAGAGTGTTTCTACACTGCCTCCCGCGAAGATGCAATTATCTGCTTGTCAAATAAGCAAGGATTGTTTAGGTTGCGTTCCCTTGCAATATGTCAAGTCATGGACCCGTAGCTCAGCTGGATAGAGCATCAGACTACGAATCTGAGGGTCGGGCGTTCGAATCGCTCCGGGTCCACCAATCTCACTCTCACTTACAGCACATTAACGACTTTAGCTGAATTTCCCAAAGTGGGCAATACGTAGGCGGTGGCCTAAATCACTTTCCCTTCCAACACATCGACCAGCTTGACCATCGCATAGGTATCCAGCTCGCAATAAGCCGTGAGGTCGGTGAGGAGTTTGTCTTTCTCTGAATCTGGCAAGCCGTGCTGCATAAAATGCAGGTAGCGGTTGGATGCCTCCATACCATTATCAATCTCTAACTCGTCATATCCTAGATCAGTAAGCGCTGGCAGCACCTTTTTGATGGAAGCAGAGCCGCATTGGGTGGGGTGGTATGCCCAGCGTTTCTGGAAGGGTTTGAGTAAGTCCACCATACGGGCATTGATGGCGTAAATAGCCTTGGCGTATTGGGGGAAGGCTTCGGCCAGTTCTCTGTTGCAGCTTTCCTCGAAACTCTGGTTATAGACGATGACGGAGCCTTCCGTTCCCAACTTTGCTATCAGGGCTTCGCAGAATTCTTCCCGTGGGTCGCGCTGGTAGCTGTAGAGGAACTGCGTATGTTTCAGCATTCCGTCTGGGGTCTCTCGCGTATGCAGAGAAAATTGGAATGGCACGTTCTGGTAAGGCCGCGTCTGGTCAAACAACGGGATAGGGTGACTGATGGTTTCGTAATCCAGAAAATAGAGCGGGTATCTCAGGCTGCGGAGGAAGGCCGCCAGTGCGGGTTTGTCCAGATACACGTTATTTGAGCGATAAGCGTTGATGTCGATGACTTTGGTTTGACCTTTGGGCATGTGGCTGGCGGGAATATCCTCCACGCGATAGCTGCCATTCTGCTGATACAGGCTTGCTGCCTTGTCCTTCGTGAGGGCATTGAAGGTGGAATACTCCGGCACTTCCTTCCAGCAATGCGATTTATACCCGCATTCAAACGGGGAAGCGCATTGCGCTCCTATCTCGATGTTGGGTTCCATATCCTGTGTAATAATGCTCTGAAGGCTCTGTAGAGCGGCTGCCACAGGTTCCTGCACCCTTACCTGTTCCGTTACATCATGCGTAACGAATAGGGCAGCTACGTCGATTTCTCCCCGCCGCACATATTGGTTATTCACTACCACCAGAAAACACCGCTCAATCGGGATACCCGCTGATTCAAACGCATGACGCTGGAAGGCAAGGTCAGTTAGGTGATAATCCTTCACGGAGGTAGAGCTTTTAACTTCGATGAGATGCCAGCCGCTTGCTGTTTTATGCAAAATATCCGCCTTGGCATAAGCTCCCTCCGGCGAGAGTGCGCTGGCCTCGTAAAGCGTGGTGTGGCCGCTGGCGATGGCTGCCATCGTTTTCTGTGCCATTGCCGCAAGCGATTCCGGCTTTTCATTCACTAATAATCCGTTGGGATAGAGGTTCCGCGCAAATGCTCCCACTTCATTGCCAACTTCCATCTGGGAAGTATCAGAATCCTCCTGCCGTAAATCCCTACGGTGAAAGTTGAACCACAGAGCTTTGGGGCATTGCAGCCCTGTCATGTATCCCGATTTCGTCAATACACGTGGCTGCATCCAAACCCCCGCTCCTTATTTACTGCTTTTGACCACCGTGGCATAGCCTTCATAAATGCTCAGGAAGGAGGCGAGAGCTTTTTCGTCGCGTAGCAGCGTCAAGGCAAAGCTTGGATAGCCGCTACTGCGTATGCTGAGTGCGGTGTTAATCCCGTTGATGCAGGAAACCATCGCCTCACGCTGCCGTGCCTCATGATAAGGTGGGTTCAGGTTATCAAGAATCAGCTCTATCTTGCCATCGCTCCGCACCGCGAACATATCCTTTTTGCTGGATGCGCCTGTCACGGGATAAAATGCCCCGTAGCTACTTCCCTTACCCCATTGGATAGCCAGCCCCGACTGTTTCACCCATTCGTATATCTTCCGCGCAATCACGGCTGCTTCCGCATTGGTTTCATGTAGCGTGGCGAAGAAAGAATCCTCATCCCAATCCCGTGGCGCGTACAGTAAACCCTACTAGTCGTGGGGCTTATATGGATGCAAGGTATTTAGTGGCACTGGAGAATTTGACGGGTACACCGTTTTTTGTATTTAATAGTGCGAACCCCATGCAAACGGCAACCTATGCGCTTGAGATGACGTGGGATCAGGTGGTGGCACAGGTGGCAACACGCTTCCTTAGTTTTATTCCGCTGAAACCGCTTGTGGATGCGTATGAAGATGTGTTTATTGCGCTGGATTGCGTGCAGAGTCCTGAAAATCTGACACAGGCACAAGTAAATGCATTGCTGGATCCGATTCTGAATCCAGCACAAGCAGCGTTTGATGCGCACCCCCTCAAATGGGCGGCGGAATTGCAGTATGACTATGCCACCGATGGATTTACAGGAAGCATTGATAAGATTGTGGACTCACTAGCGACAATGGAACCCGCAGGCAGTGCAGCCAAACAAGATTTCTGGTTTGAGAATATCAAGATTCTGCAATCGATGGCTGATAGCCAAGGGCTTACCAATACACAATTTGAAACCGCGATTGCAGGCACATATCTGGGCAATATGAGTATCTCAGGTGCTGACTGGCGCAGCGATGGCTTGTTACTGGGCAATTCTGCTGCAAATACGCTCGTTGGATCGCAAGGCCACTGGCTTTGATCCGTTTGGCAACGATGTTCTCATCGGCGGCCTTGGCAATGATACTTTGCAGGGAGACACCAAGGACGACACCTATTTTTCCGTGCGGGAGACGGGGTGGATAGAATTGAAGACTATCAACGTTACTTTGGCGCGTCCCCAGACAAAATCATTTTTAAAGATGTGGCTTCCACGGCGGTGACGGTGATTCGTAATGGTACGAATGATTTGGATTTGGTGCTACAATATGGTGGCGGCAATCAAGTGACCATTAAAGACCAATTCCAGGAATTTACTACCTGGGAGATTGAGAACCTTCAATTCACCAATACTACTTGGACAATCGCCGATATCAGAAACAAATTACTCATCCCCACGAGCGGCAACGATTATCTCGCGGGCTTTCGCACGAATGACACCATCGATGGTGGCTTAGGCAATGACACAATCAAAGGCTATGAAGGCAATGATAGCCTCATTGGTGGTGATGGACATGATTTGATTGTTGCAGGTAAAGGCATCGATACATTGCGAGGCGGTTTGGGCAACGACACGCTCACGGGTTACGGCACAAGTGAAATTCTCGATGGCGGCGACGGTAATGACTTTATTACAAGCGATTTTGGTAATGATACGCTACTGGGCGGCAACGGCAACGACACACTTGATGGCGGAAATTATGCAGATACGCTGGATGCTGGCGCAGGCATCGACATTCTGACGGGAGAAATTATCGATATTTATATCGGTGGTGCGGATTCTGATACTATGAACCTTACTCCCCCAAGCAATACTTATAAAATGACGATCAACATAGCAACACAGACGGTTACTTACCTCAATACCGCAAATAACACCACAGGTGCCGTCAGTATTAGCGGAATTTAATCGGTCGTGATGGGCAGTGCGGGTGATGATATAATTGTAGGATCAGTTGATAGTAACTCCATTGATGGCGGCACGGGTATTGATTCCCTCAACGGCGGTGATGGTATGGATACGCTGATTGGCACTCGACTGAATGCGGACACCTTAGATGGTGGTGCTGGTTTTGATCTCGTTACTTATCAAACCGAAACAGGCTTCGGATTAGCGATTAATCTGGCAACGAGCATGATGACACAGAGCACTAACACCGAGTCTATTCTTGGCTTTGAGGCGGTCATCGGCGGCGAAAAGAACGATACCATCACGGGCGGCACTGCAGCAGAAAATCTGAACGGTTTCAAAGGCAATGATACTATTGCCGCAGGCAGGGGAGTGGATACACTTCAAGGCGGCGAAGGTAAAGATACACTCACGGGCGGCGCCAATAATGATTTCTTTGTTTACACTGCACGCAGTCATTCGGTCGGCACCAACAAAGATACTATTACTGACTTTGTGCATGCGGCAGATGTGATTGATCTGAGTGGGCTGGGCTTTACAGGCATTCAAGCAGGTGCCGCTAGTGGAACCATCCTAGGCTACACCGCCTCAGGAGGTATCACCACCCTCCAAAGCGCCACAGCAGACTTTGCTATCGCTCTCACAGGCAATATCACCCTCACCTCAGTAGATTTTGATTTTGTGTAGGGAGTGCCTCGAAGAATAATCAGCTCTCTCGCTGCATTCTGTGAGGCTTACTCTTTCTGAAATTAGGCCTATTCCTATGGTAAAAGTGGAGCAGTGGTGGGGACTGCCGCCTATCTGGGGGTGGACAAGGGGCTGTCCTAGATAACTAGTTTAAATACTTTTTAGCCCATTGTTTTAACTGTTTTAATTGTAATTTTGGTTCACTGTTATTTAAACGCCATTCATATTCCTTCAAAAATAGCGCAAAATTCTCTCGCGGAACACCATTAAATTTGCGCATATGCCGCTTCGCCTGATTCCAGAAATTCTCGATGCCATTTATGTGATTATGCTGGTTCGCAAACAGCTTTGAATGGTTGATTCTGTAGTGCTTGAATTCTGCCACATCCAGAGCATTATACCCCCGCCAGTAATCGGTATAAACAATGCTGTCAGGGGTGATTTTTCGGGTAATAATCGGCATTAATGTGGCAGAGGAAGCATCTGGAATGATCTTTGTATATACCTTGCCATTACGCTTTAAGAGCCCGAAAACAGGCACTTTTCCGCCCGCGCCACGACCTCGCTTGCCCTTGCGTTTACCGCCAAAATAGCTTTCATCCAATTCAATCTCGCCATCAAAGACTTCGTGAGATTCCTGCTCGCATTGATAAGCCAGAATCTCACGAAGTCTTTGAAAATAATAGGCCGCAGTGCTTTTATTCACGCCAATAAGTTCAGCAGCGCAACGAGCCGTCGAGCCACTCACAAAATGCTCAATCAGCCGCTCCTGTTTATACCAACTTATGCGACTCTTTCTCATGACATCCTATATAACACATTCCAGCGTTATCTAGGACAGCCCCAAAAAGTGAATTTTTCTGTGCAAAACTGCCCTTTTTGGGCTTTCTGGTGCTTTTTTCCTATTTACAAGCCTCTTAAATGGTGCTTACCTTCGCTTTAACGTGCAAATGCGCTGTCACCGCTGGTTACAGGAGTTTTCGTGCGGAATATAAAAAACAAAGGGAGTTTATTATGAACAAGAACGAATTGATTGCAGCAGTTGCGGATGCAGCTGATCTGACTAAAGCTAAAGCTGCTGTGGCGGTAGATGCGTTTATTGAAGCTGTTTCTCACGCAATGGCAAAAGGCGATGAAGTTCGCCTCGTTGGTTTCGGTACTTTCGCTGTGGTGCAACGCCAAGCGACTACTGGCCGCAACCCACGCAATGGTGAAGTTATCAAAATCGCTGCTTCTAAACAGCCTAAATTCCGCCCAGGCAAAGCTCTGAAAGAGCAAGTAAACACTAAAAAAGGTGCTAAAAAAGCAGCCTAATTTAGTTTTAATAACAATAAAAAACAGCGCAGCCATTATGACTGCGCTGTTTTTTATTAAGGCATACGGTAACAGTATCGCCTGTTAGCAATGCAGAGGAAAGACTGCAGGATTTCCCTGCAGTCCCCCAAAACTTAGCCCGCTTTTTTGCTCATCCGCTTACGCTCATTCTCGTCGAGATAGCGTTTACGCAGACGGATGCTTTTAGGTGTTACTTCCACCAATTCGTCTTCTTCGATATAGGCGATCGCTTGTTCCAGCGTCATCACCAAAGGTGGCGTCAACTTGATGGCATCTTCTTTGCCTGAGACGCGGAAGTTGGTCAGCGCCTTCGCCTTGAGCGGGTTCACACCCAAATCATTATCCCGCGTATGCTGGCCGATAATCATCCCGCCATAAACTTTGGCATTGGGGGGAATGAACAAAATCCCACGATCTTCCAGTGTGTTCATCGCATAGGCTTGCGCTTCACCTGCCTCAAGCGAGATCAGAACGCCATTGTGACGACCTGTAATTTCACCTTTATACGGTGCGTAATCATGGAAGATGCGGGCGAGAATGCCCGTACCGCGTGTATCGGTCAAAAACTCGCCCTGATAGCCAATGAGCGCCCGTGACGGCACGTAGAATTTCAAGCGCAACTTACCGCCGCCTGAAGGTTTCATTTCCACCATCTCGCCTTTGCGACGCGCCAGTTTATCGACCACAACGCCTGAAAATTCCTCATCCACGTCGATTTGCACTTCTTCGATTGGCTCTAATCTTTGGCCGTTTTCTTCTTTAAAGAGTACGCGGGGACGGCTTACTGTCAGCTCGAAGCCTTCGCGGCGCATGGTTTCGATGAGTACGCCAAGCTGTAACTCGCCGCGACCGCCAACTTCAAACGCGTCTTTGCCCTCGGCTTCGGTCACGCGGATGGCGACGTTGCCCTCAGCTTCTTTCATCAGACGATCACGAATCACGCGGCTGGTGACTTTATCGCCTTCACGTCCCGCCAGTGGCGAATCGTTCACGCTAAGGCTCACCGCCATGGTTGGTGGATCAACAGGATGGGCAGGAATCGGCAATTCACGCTCAAGCGCACAAATCGTATCCGCTACCGTCGCTTTGGGCAGCCCTGCGATGGCGATGATATCTCCGGGCATAGCTTCTTCTACCGAAACACGCTCGATACCGTTGAAGGTAAGCAACTTGGTCAATCGGCCTTGCTCGTTGGTCGTACCATCAAGATTAAGGATTTTTACCGTCTGACCCACTTTGATGCTGCCTGCATAGACCTTACCCGTCAGAATACGGCCAAGGAAGTTGTCATATTCCAGAATCGTGGTGAGCATTGCAAACGGCGCTTCTTCGTCCACTTGCGGAGGGGTGACATATTCCAGCACCAGATCGAGCATACAGCTTAAATCTTCACGTGGATGTTCTAAATCGCGCACAGCCCAACCATTGCGGCCTGAAGCGTAAATCACAGGGAAATCGAGCTGAGCGTCATTCGCATCCAGCGCCACGAAGAGATCAAAAATTTCGTCCAATACTTCGTCCAAACGCGCATCAGGGCGATCAACTTTATTAATCACCACAATCGGACGCAAACCCAGAGCCAGAGCCTTCATCAACACGAACTTTGTTTGGGGCATCGGGCCTTCGGCGGCATCCACCAACAGCAACACGCCGTCCACCATATGCAAAATACGCTCCACCTCGCCGCCGAAATCGGCGTGGCCGGGGGTGTCGATAATATTAACTTTAATGTCTTTCCAGAACACTGACGTACATTTCGCCAGAATCGTAATGCCGCGTTCTTTTTCCAAATCGTTCGAATCCATCACGCGTTCCGCCACTTGCTGATTGGCACGGAAAGTACCGCTCTGGCGCAGGAGTTGATCGATCAAGGTGGTTTTGCCATGGTCAACATGGGCAATAATAGCGATATTACGAAGGGCAGCAGTCATTGTTACTATTCTCAAAGGAGTTAAAGGGGGCTGCTCTTTAGCCTAAAAACATTGAGATGGCTAGGAAAATCTCGCTTGTCTCCCTACGCGCCGTCCGTCATCCCGAACGAGTAAAACGAGGAGGAGCCGTAGCGAAGCGGAAGACAGGCGAAGCCAATCTTGCCCAAATTCACCGAGTTCCCTCGTCGCTTCGCTCTATCGGGATGACGACAATGAAAAAACGCAAAAAAACCGTGATCGTCATGAAACCTTCATCAAGCTGTCATCATTTAGTAACAATTAGTTGCTACATTGGGGATGTAAGATACACAAAACCCAATAGGAGAGGGTACGATTATGACCGATAAACCAGAAGATACAAAAGCTGATGGCAAAGAAGAAGTGCAAACCTTCACGCTTAGCGATGCGAAGGATATGATTGTTGAAAAAATCAAAGCTTCAACAGATATCGCTGAAGATAGAAAAGGAACCGTAGCAGATACTTTTAACAAAGGGTTTGAGACTCTCGCACAAAAGCTAGACCAAACCGAAATAGACGCAGTGAAAGTACCTGAAGATAAAATCAATGCGATCTACAAAGAAGTGGTAAAAATCGCAATCATCCCTATCAATCAGCAAACCAACATCACCAAAAATCAAGATGCACTTGGTTTTGTTGGTCTTTCGGGTGTAATTGCGGCAGGCCTGACCGATGACAAAGCAAAAGAAGCAGCCAACAAAAAAGTGGGCGATGCTTTTGCTGCCAACTTTACCGAAGAAGCAGACAAAACTGCCGCCGCAGAATTTGTGAATAAAACACAAAAAGAATCAGAACAAGTTGCCACTGCCGGCAAAGCAGCCACTTGGCACAAAGTAGCATCTGTCGGTGTGGGTGTAGCGATTGCCGGTTGGTTTGCTAAACAATTTGGCACCACTGAAGTCACCAACGAAAATGGCGAAGTGGAAAAGAAAAGCGCACCCTTATGGAAAAAAGCCTTGCTGGGGATTTTGACCGCTGCCAGCCTTCTTGTGGCATATAAAGTGGCGGTTAAAGGTACAGAAATAGGTACTGCCGTAGGTGAATTAAACCCAATGAAATGGCGTAATTTAGTCAGCGGCAGTAAAAGTGCTGCGACTGGGATATCAGGTCCCTAAGCCCCCTACACTCTCTCCTAAAAACCCCCTGCCTCACGGCGGGGGTTTTTGTTTTCGTCTGCAATTAAAGCCTCCCTCCGAGCAAGGCGAGGCGCGTGAGCTAAGGGGACGGGGGGAGGATTCCCCCAAAAAAAAGATCTAGCTAAACTCTTCCGCCACTGCAGATAAACGCTCTGCCTCATCCACCGCGCGGAGTTCGTCGATAAACGCATCGAGATCTTTGCCGCCTTCCATGAAGTCTTGCAGGCTATAGGCGGTTTTGTTGATGCGGTGATCGGTAATACGACCCTGCGGGAAGTTATAGGTGCGGATGCGCTCGCTGCGATCGCCGCTGCCCACCTGACCTTTACGGCTGGCGGCGCGTTCGTTATCCAACTTTTGCCGTTGCATATCATAGAGCCTTGCGCGCAAAACCTGCATCGCCCGCGCACGGTTCTGGTGCTGCGATTTTTCCGACGATGTCACCATGATTCCCGTGGGCAAATGGGTAATCCGCACAGCAGAATCGGTCGTGTTCACATGCTGCCCGCCCGCGCCTGAAGCGCGCATCGTGTCAATGCGAATATCCTGCTCGCGCACTTCAATATCCACTTCTTCGGCCTCAGGTAAAATCGCCACCGTTGCCGCCGAAGTATGAATCCGCCCGCCTGATTCGGTCACCGGCACGCGCTGTACGCGATGTACGCCTGATTCAAATTTCAGCCGCGCAAACACGCCTTTGCCTTTAATCGCGCCGATGGCCTCTTTATAGCCGCCCACGCCGGTTTCGCTGATTTCCATCGTCTCAAATTTCCAGCCGTGGTTTTCAGCATAGCGTTGATACATGCGGAAAAGTTCCGCCGCAAATAGCCCTGCCTCATCGCCGCCTGTGCCCGCACGCACCTCGATAATCGCGTTTTTTTCATCTGCTTCGTCGCGGGGGAGCAATGCCACCTGAATCTCATGCGCCAATTTGGGCAGCAGTTTTTGCAGCGCGGCGAGGTCGTCCTCCGCCATTTGCTTCATGTCGGGGTCGCTCAGCAATTGCTCTAACTCGGTTACTTCTTTGGTCGCCTCTTCGTATTCTTTTACAAGAATAACAATTGGTTGCAGGCTCGAAAACTCTTTCGATACTGCCGAATAATTCTCCAACGCATCGGGGTTCGCCATCATGCGCCCCAATTCGTCATAGCGCGCGACAAGGCCGCCTAACTTCTCTTGAAATCCTTTTTCCATGCCCCAGCATTTAGCGATAGCCGCCATTTTGAGCAAGAAAAAACGCATCTCGTCATCATACTGTAACACCCAAATGGTATTTTGTAAGAGCATGGAAAAGAATGTGCCCATCACTGCGCCTCAAATCACACCGACTTGGACGAGTCGGATGACGGGCGGAGCTGTGCCAGCAAACGCCCCGCCACCGCGCCCGCAAGACCTCAAACTTAAAAGCGCGAATCAGGCGGAAAGTTTCTTTGTCACCTTCCCACGCAAGCTAAAAGAAGTCTTTGAATATGCGCGAGATCATCCGGGGCAATTCGCGCTGTCGATATTTACTTCAATGACCGCCAGTATTCTCGTGCGTGCTGCGCTGGTGAGTGCGTTGGGCGTGCCTCTCACACTGGGTGCAGTCGTAGGCATAGCCATGCTTACCTCCGCCACCATCAGCGTAGGCCGCGCCCTTGTCGATCACCTCTACGGCCCACCGCCCGATGCCGACGACCTCGCAGCCGCACACCACGCCAGCTTCCAATCCGTGATGAGCAAAGCCGTCACCAGCGCCCTCTGGAGCGGCGCCATTGCGGGTCTGATCGGTGCCTATGTGGGCGAGAAAGTGGAGAATTTTAAAGTTCCTGTAAGACCCATGGATGGCGATTGGGCTTCTTCTAATGGACAGTATAGCAATGCCTATATCGATGCACATGGGCGTCTTGAGCCTTCGCCACTGGCTTATGACGGTAAATCACAATATGCATGGCCAGTGAATCCCGAATCCGCCACAACCATTTTTGACAATTGTGGTGAGCGTGTGGGCAGAATACCCGGGCATCATGGCATCGATATTTCTATTCCTGAGGGAACACCCGTACGGTCAGCGGCTACTGGTATTGTCACAGAGGCAACTTCCCAGTTAGATAAATACGGCCGTCTAGTTGGCTACGGGCATTATATTAAAGTGAGTCATTACTATGATAATCTTAAAACACCAGAGATTGAAAAAATACTTTATGCCGAAACACGCTATGCACATCTTAGCGAAATCAACGTCAAGCCAGGGATGGAAGTCACTCCTGAAACCATTATCGGACGCACTGGCAATAGCGGATCCAGCGAAGGTCCTCACCTGCATTTTGAAATTCGTGGAGCGGATAAGACAGTCTTCAATCCACTTCAATTCTTACCTAAATTACCTGACAACATGATCACCATCGGCGAGAGACTTGGTAGGCGTATTTACGATGTCTTGGGCATTCACCAAGGCCACTCACACAGCCGCTAGACATTCTCCCTCAACTGCGCGAAACTATGCTTATGACTTTCGTCCCCCCGCCCCCCATACTCACAGGCCAAGAAGAAGCGGTGATGCTGTTTCTGGCAAAGAATAATGCGGGTAAGCCGTTTTATGCTTACATCAAACTCACCTTGCTCAAACTGGCCGAATTTCAGGAAGCGCGGCTGAAAGATCGCCCGGTGGATCTTAACACGCTCGGCACAGTGCTCACCACCGGTTGGGGGCACAGCCCCCCGCAGGAAGTACATGATAAAATCGTTGCGGAACATGGGGAACCTTTGCCCTCCCCTTGAGGGAGGGCGGCAGAGTCACGTCGAAGCCTTGGCGAAGACGGACGATGCGGGAGGGGTCGTTCAGTGGTATTCGGAACCACCCCTCCCGACTCGCTAACGCTCGTCAGCCTTCCCTCAAGGGGAGGGCAAGAAGACGCTAAAAATAAGCCCCAAGCGCCGCCGCTAAATTGCCTATTTTCACCTCACTCTGCTGGCCAGAATCTAAATCCTTCAAACTTACCACGCCTTTTTTCAGCTCATCTTCGCCTAGAATCACAGCGGCGCAGGCATTTACTTTATTGGCGCGCTTCATGCGCTTTTGCATATTGCCTTTATAGCCCAGATCCACCGCAATCCCCTCTGCGCGCAAACTCTGCGCGAGGATCATTGCTTGCGCTTCGGCAACCTCACCCAGCGGCACCAGCGCAACGGGGCGCATAGGGGGAATATAGTGCGGATGCGCGGCAAAATCGATTAACAGCTCCAGCCGTTCAAACCCAGCACCCCAGCCAATACCCGGGGTGGGCTGCCCGCCCATTGTCTCCACCAAGCCATCATAACGCCCGCCTGAAAGCACCGCATTTTGTGCGCCTAATTCACCCCCAATAAATTCAAACACGGTGTGGTTATAATAATCCAGCCCGCGCACGAGGCGATCATTGAGCGTAAAGGGAATGCCGAGTGCCTCCAGCCCATTGGTCACTGCGGCAAAAAAAGCAGTCGCCTCAGGCGTGAAACAGGCAGTCATTTTAGGCGCATCGGCAATAATTTTACGATCGCCTTCGTCTTTTGAATCTAAAATACGCAAAGGATTTTTGGCCAAGCGCATTTTACTATCGTCAGAAAGTTTATCCTGATGCTGCGTAAAATATTCGATTAGCGCGCTGCGGTAAGCATCGCGGCTGGCAGCATCGCCCAAGGAATTAAGCTGCAACTGCACTTTATCACGCAGGCCTAATTGCCCCAAAATATCCCATGCCAATGCGATCATCTCCACATCTGCCAGCGGCTCTGCTACGCCGAGCAACTCTGCCCCAAATTGATGAAACTGGCGGAAGCGGCCTTTTTGCGGACGTTCATAACGAAAAGCAGGGCCAGCATAAAAAAACTTACACGGCAAATCCTGCTGCAACCCGCCAGAAATAAACGCACGCACCACGCTAGCAGTCAGCTCTGGTCGCAAGGTAAGCGATTCTCCGCCACGATCGGCAAAAGTATAAGTTTCTTTCGTCACCACATCGGACGTATCGCCGAGCGTGCGGTGAAAGACTTCCGAGAATTCAAATATCGGAGTCTGAATTTCGCCAAAGCCATAAAGCTCCGCCCTATTTCGCGCAAGGTTAAGGATAAATGCCCGCTGACGCGACCCCTCAGGCAAGAGGTCGTAAGTGCCACGCACAGGCTGGAGTGATTTAGACATAGGAATGACTCTGTATTAAGTTGAACCTAGGCTTTACCCTCAACAGCTTTATTATTCAATAAGAACTCCAACCGAGCACGGCGAGGCGCGAAGCGTGGGGGACAGGGGGAGGATTCCCCCTTGCAATAAATAACCACGCTAACCATTCAGTAACTTTTTTACTTTAGTGTGCCGTCATGAAACCGATCATCAAACAAGCTGCTGAGATTTTATTGGCGAAGCATTTAATGCTACATGCTGGCGGATCGATGGCACATAGCGATGAGTATTACACTCGCCAGGGCGCGCCTCGGCCAGATGAAATGCGCCATTCGCTGACCACCGCATTAGAGTTTTTTGAGCAAACGGGAATACACATTGGCGACATTTTAATACAAGGCACCGCGCCCCATCGCCCTCTCATCGGACTTATCAAAACCGCCGCGATGTTTGATCGTGAAATTGGCAGCCATCGTGGGTCCACCACCCATGGCGGGCCACAAGCCACTCTCTTTGCTGCCAAGATGATTGTTCGCGCCCATGGTCATGCGGCGACTTATACCGATGAATCGCATCTGCCGCATTTCTTTGAGGGTGTGCGCGGCTTTGTGTCGGATCAACTGGGAAAATTTGCGCTAAGCTATGCCCAACCGGCCAGACATGAAACGCAGGAAATCGAACCTGCCTATCTGCTCGACCCCAAATTGGTGGAAATCGCACAGACGATGCTCTCTGCACATACCAGAAATGCTTGAAACACCAGCATAACATAGCTACAAGTATTTCCCCTTCCGATATTCTAACCTCGTTAACCGAGCGAGGCGAAGCGCGTAGCGGGGGGCTTGGGGGCTGGTCCCCAACCAATATTTCTGGAGTTTCTATGACCACCGATCGTATCGTTATTTTTGACACCACTTTGCGCGACGGCGAACAATCGCCCGGTTTTTCGATGAATCTCGAAGAAAAACTCATGGTAGCAGAATTACTCGATGCAATGGGCGTAGATGTAATCGAGGCTGGCTTTGCCATGGCAAGCCAAGGCGATTTTGATTCCGTAAAAGCCATTGCCGAGCGCACCAAAAACGCAGCGGTCTGCTCGCTGGCGCGGGCAAAAAAGGCGGATATTGAGCGTGCTGCTGCGGCAGTGAAGCCTGCAAAAAATCCGCGCATTCACACTTTTATGTCCACTTCCGAAATCCACCTCAAATACCAATTCCAAAAAACGCAGGAAGAAGTGCTGGAGATGATTCGCGACACTGTCAGCCTTGCGCGCAGCTACACCGATAACGTCGAATGGTCAGCGATGGACGCCACCCGCACCGAACATGATTATCTCTGCCGCGCTGTTGAAGTTGCGATTGCCGCAGGTGCTACCACCATCAACCTGCCCGATACGGTGGGTTACGCCACGCCTGAAGACATCACCGCAATGTTCACCACCGTTCGCAATCGTGTGCCGAATGCGGATAAAGCGATTTTCTCGTTCCACGGACAAAACGATCTTGGCCTCGCGACTGCCAACACCCTCGCCGCAATTCTGGCAGGCGCTCGCCAAGTAGAGCTCACCATCAACGGCATCGGCGAACGCGCGGGCAATACCGCACTCGAAGAAGTTATTATGACGCTCAAAACGCGCCCGCAAAACTATGGTGTGCATTTTAATATCGACACGACTTATATCACCCGCGCCAGCCGCTTGATTCAGTCAATCACTGGCCATGCGGTGCAGCCCAACAAAGCCATTGTCGGCGCCAATGCTTTCGCGCATGAATCGGGCATCCATCAAGACGGCATGCTCAAACATGCGGGCACTTACGAAATCATGACGCCAGAATCCGTCGGCCTCGAAAAAACCAGCCTTGTGCTGGGTAAACATTCTGGCCGCCATGCGTTTAAAGATCGCCTGAGCGATCTGGGCTTCACTCTCGGCGATAATGCGTTAGAAGAAGCTTTCGAGAAATTCAAAACGCTTGCCGACAAGAAAAAAGAAATCTTCGATGCTGATTTAATTGCATTGGTAGATGCCGAAGCGCGCAGCGGGAAAGACACGATCCGCCTTAAATCTATGCGCGTGGCTTGCGGTTCCGAAGGTGAGCAATCCGCCGATATCACGCTGTATGTGAACGATGAAATCAAACATGTGCGCGCTGTCGGCACGGGCGGAGTGGATGCAATTTTTACCGCCATCCGTACGCTGCTCCCGCATGATGCAAAACTCAAACTTTATCAAGTTCATGCTGTCACCCAAGGTATCGACGCACAAGCCGAAGTCACGGTGCGCCTGATGACCGAAAAAGGGCAGCTCGCCAACGGCCACGGTGTCGATTCCGACACGCTGACCGCCTCCGCCAAGGCTTACCTCAATGCGCTTAACCACCTCATCGCCGCTCAGCATGAACCAAAATTGAGCCTTTTGGCAGCGAGTTAAACATGACTGCAACAATCATCGATGGCAAAGCTTTTGCCGCACAATACCGCACCACACTCACGGCAGAAGTCGCAGAATTTAAAGCCGCGCATGGTTTTTCGCCAGCGCTAGCGGTGATATTAGTGGGGGAAGATCCAGCCTCAGCGGTGTATGTACGCAACAAAGGCAAAACAGCGGAAGAATGCGGCATTCATAGCATCACCGAGCGCCTTCCTGCAGATACTTCACAGGCATACCTGCTGAAACGTGTGCATGATTTCAACCATGATCCTAAAGTGCATGGCATTTTAGTGCAGCTTCCCCTTCCCGCGCATATCGACGCAAATGAAATCATCAATGCAATTGATCCGGATAAAGACGTCGATGGCTTTCATGTTATCAACGCCGGTCGCCTCGCCACCAAGCAGGATTCCCTCGTGCCCTGCACGCCGCAAGGGTGCTTGATGCTGCTGGAAGATTATTACAAAAGCGATCTCGCAGGCAAACATGCCGTTATCATCGGCTGCTCTAATATCGTCGGCAAACCCATGGGGCAATTACTGCTTAATGCAGGCTGCACTGTCACCCTTTGTCACTCCAAAACCCGCGATGTGCCAAGCCTTGCACGTCAGGCAGATATACTCGTGGTTGCCGTCGGCAAACCGGGATTGGTCCAAGCCGATTGGGTAAAAAAAGGTGCCGTGGTGATTGATGTAGGCATCAACCGCGTAACGCTCGGCAACGGCCAATCCGTATTGATGGGTGATGTTGATTTCCCGAATGTGTCGGCAATGGCAGCAGCCATTACACCTGTTCCGGGTGGTGTCGGCCCTATGACAATTGCATGCTTGCTCGGCAATACACTCAAAGCGGCAAAGAAATTAGCGAAATAATGCGCCCAACCCCACGCGGAATTCTTCCCACGGCGTGAGGGTAATTTTATGCGTCATCGGATCAGTTTTAGCTATTTTCTTTACCAAAGCGCGGCGCGTGGCGAGAATAAATTTCAGCTCGGATTTCAGTTTTTTATTTTGCAGACTAACAGGCAAAAAGTGGGCGCGCTGCAATTGTTTTTCCACCTCTTCCAGCCAGTCGTTAAACACCTTGCGCAAGCGTGGCCCCGTTTCTTTTTTGGTGAGCACTTTATCGCTGATTCCCGCTTCTTCCAGCCAGTGTTGCGGCAAATAGGTTCGGTTTCGCAGCAGATAATCCCCGCGGGCATTTTGCAGATGATCAATCAACAACAACGCCATACAAAACGAATCCAGCGCGGCGCGATCAACTTCTTTCTCGCCTGCAATTTCCATCACCGCGCGGCCGACAGGAGCCGCCGCCATGCGCGCATAATTCAGCACTTCTTCCATCGTCAGATATTTATCTTTCTCGGTATCCTGCCATGCCGCTTCCCACAGATGTTCGCCGTGGAGCGGAGAGAGCCGCTTTTGCTCCAGCATAATGTGATAGCCAATCGCCCAATCGGGCATCAGCTCTGTATTGCGTTCCTGAATCGTCATTCGTAACACGCGAAGCTGCTGGCGTTTCTCCTCACGTTGCAGCGCGGAGTGGCTACAAATCTCCTCCATCGTCCACAAATAACCATAAAAATCGCGCACAGATTGACGCACCGCTTCGGGCAGCCATTCGGGCGCAACGGGGAAATATTTATGCGAATTCTTCTGAATCGTGTGTGTGGGTTGCATCAGCACTAGTTTATCTGGTAGTGTCACCCAATGTCAAACGAGATAACTAAACTCAAGCGTGAACGCATTGCCTGCGTGGCCGATACGTCCGAAAAAGCACAAGCGGCTTTTGCGGAGCTGAGCCGCGCCTATGAATTTATCGAGTTGGGCAAAAAACAGAAGCCCGATGCCATTTTGGTGCTGGGCGGCGACGGTTTTATGCTCGAGGCGCTGCATCAACACATGGCGCGCAACATCCCCTTTTATGGCATGAATTGCGGCACAGTTGGCTTTCTGCTCAATCAATATCGCCCCGAGCAGCTGATTGAACGTATCACTAACGCCAAATCCACCACACTTTATCCGCTGCGTATGTTTGCCCGTTGCATCAACGGCAAACACCACGAGCTGCTGGCGATTAACGAAGTATCCTTATTACGTCAAACCAAGCAAGCCGCAAAATTGCGCGTCACCGTCGATCACGTCGTGCGGATTCAGGAGATGGTGGCGGATGGTATTATGGTTGCAACGCCTGCAGGTAGCACCGCCTATAATTCCTCTGCTGGCGGACCTATTATGCCCATTAGCGCCAATCTCATTGCGCTCACTCCGCTCAGCCCCTTCCGCCCCCGCCGCTGGAAAGGCGCGCTACTACCGCAAGATGCCAGCATCTATTTCGAAGTCCTCGACCCCGACAAACGCCCCGTCAGCGCCGTAGCAGATTATACCGAACTGCGCGATGTCACCTCCGTCTCCGTCACCGAACACCGCAAACAGGCCATCACCCTTCTCTTCGACCCCGAACATCATCTGGAAGAACGACTGATTAATGAGCAGTTTATGTAAAGGGTTTTACTAGGCCTTGTTAAACAGGTTGAGGCTGTCGAGCTGTTTGCCGTCTGATTCCTGATTCTGGATACAGCTAAGGATAGCCTTCTCATCCGCTCCTACCGTAGATACGAAATATTCCCCTGCCCAGAATTTACGCCCAACAAAATTGCGCTGTATTCCGGAAACGTTCTTATTATTGAAATATGAAGGCAAATACGTGGTGGTGGACGCAGTCGCTCGCGAACGCCTCTCTGGTCAGCAATCCCTGTTTTGCAGGGAAAGAACAGGGAATTTTCTTGTTTTCGGCAAAGAAATGAGAAAGTGCGGATCGATATAGCTAGCTATTGCAGTGGTTTAAAAGCAGAATTCCCTAAAAATGGAATAGGGAATTTTTTTAGCGCCTCAGGGAATTATTATCATTGAACAGGGAACTATCAGTTGAGATCAGGGAACGGCCTGTTCGCCTTCTATCCCGGGAGATCGCCATACATCCCTCTTGCTTGCAGTTCTAAATCGATACGGCATCGGTGATGGGAGACTGTTGCTACCCGACAATTCGCAGATATAAGCCGTAGAAGCAGTGATTGTTAATCATGAGCAAAAATTTAGCCGCTCTTCCTGTCCTTTTGATGCCTGTACACCAATTAGTTGACGTTCGCATCAAAGTCTGTTAACCTACACGGTAACAGTACGGGGTGAATATGGTAAAACAGAAGGACGTTCCGATCGGCGAATATGTTCGCGAGGTTAGAGAGAGTCTTGGGATTTCGCTGCGTCAATTCGCGGTACAGATCGGTAAAACACCGACCTTTGTCTCACGGTTTGAGCGGGACGACGATGTTGCTCCATCGGAAGAAACGCTGCAAACCATTGCTAAAGCGCTTCATATCGATGCGGATAACTTGGTATTTCGGGCAAACAAAGTTCCCGCAGATCTGCCTAAAATTGTGCAGCAGCAGCCGGTCGCAATGGCTGCATTGCTTCGCACAGCCCAAAATCTTACCCCTGATCAGCTACAAAAATTGACCGAGTATGCGCGGAAGCAAACTGAGAAATAAGGATGAACCAGCAATGCTGATAACGAACATGAAAGCACCATTTTTGACGGATAAACAGATTGAATGGCAGGCACAATCCCTGCTTAAAAGCTATCAGGTCAGCTACGAGAAGATCTCTGAACCTCCCGTCCCTATTGAGGATATAATGGTTCGTTATTTAGGGCTACGACTCGAAATCGATGACTTCACTCGCAACAAATATTTTGGTGAAATCGGTGCGCAGATACTGGGTTATATCGACATTCGAAACAAGGCCATCTTTATCAACGAACAGCTCGACCCGTTGATGAATCCTGCGGCACATGAAGGGCGGTTTTATTTTACCCTCGCCCATGAATGCGGCCACTTCTGCTTGCACCAGGATCTGTTTGAGGAGTTTGCTCTGCAAGGTGGATTTTTTGAGGATACGAAAGAGTTACGCCCTGCAATACTGTGCCGTCACCCTGACGATGAGGTGGCAATGCGCCCTTTTATCCAACAGCAGGCGGATAAATTCGCCGCGGCGTTATTGATGCCCCAGCCTCTGGTTTCTGCGGCATGGATTCAGCAGTTTGGTTCTGACATGCCAAAGACCGAGCAAGCATTGGTAGAGCAATCGACCTCACTCCTATACTCGCTGGATTATCGTCAGGGCCTGCAGGAAGCGATCCGGCCTTTGGCGCAAAGATTTAAAGTATCAATCACCGCCATGCGTATTCGTCTTCAGGCCATGGGGCTCATTGTCGATGGCGCACAAGCCATGCTGGTCTGAGTTTTTTTTGCCATGAATGTACACTATTAAAGAAACAGTTTTTTCAGTGAGCTATATAACTACCACTTCAATCACTATTTTAAAAACAGGAGAATATTATGTCGGAGAAATTCATCCAAAATATACCCATTACCACACTACGCCCATGGGGGAAGAATGCGCGAACGCATTCGAAGAAGCAGGTCCGGCAGATCGCCGACAGCATCGCCGCGTTCGGGTTCACCAATCCGGTATTGATCGACGGTGAGAATACGATTCTGGCGGGGCATGGGCGTATCGAGGCGGCCAAACTGCTGGGCTGGAAAACAGTCCCCTGCCTGCGCATCGAACATATGACGCATCAGCAAAAGAGGGCCTATGTGCTTGCGGATAACAAGCTGGCGCTGAACGCCGGTTGGGATGAGGAGTTGCTTGCGGAAGAACTGCAGCAATTGCTGTTGGGAGAGGATGTCGCCTTCGATGTTGGTCTTACCGGGTTCTCAATTGCGGAGGTGGATCGCATCATTGAGAGCGTGGCGCCGGAAGAGGACGCCAATCCCGACGATGATCTGCTGCCAGAAGAGGCAGGCGAGCCATTGCGCTGTAAGCCAGGCGATATCTGGCGATTGGGCACACATCGGTTGATCTGCGGTAATACGCTCGACCCACAGACCGTCGCTCTGTTGATGGATGGTAAAACGGCGCAAATGGTGTTCACTGATCCGCCCTATAATATACAGATCAGTGGCCATGTCTGCGGTTCTGGAAACATCCAGCACCATGAGTTTGCGATGGCATCGGGGGAGATGAGTCAGAATGAATTTGTCATATTCTTACGGATCGCCTTTGAAAATATGGTGGCGCACAGTAAGGATGGATCGATCCATTTTATCTGTATGGACTGGCGCCATATGAGTGAAATGCTGGCGGCGGGTAACGCCGTCTATTCCGAACTCAAGAATTTGATGGTCTGGGCGAAGGATAACGGTGGCATGGGCACCTTCTACCGCTCACGGCATGAATTAATTTTTGCGTTCAAGCAGGGAACTGCTGAACATATCAACAGTTTTGAACTGGGACAGCATGGCCGCTACCGCACGAATGTCTGGGAATATAAGGGCGTCAACACCTTGCGCGCCGGACGGATGGACGAACTGGCGCTACATCCGACGGTGAAGCCGGTACAGATGATTGCAGATGCAATGAAAGATGTGTCAATGCGCAGTGGCATCGTACTGGATCTTTTCGGTGGCAGCGGGTCCACGATCATTGCCGCGCAAAAAACCGGACGGTTCGCGTATCTCTGCGAGATTGATCCGATCTATTGCGACCGAATCCTTCGACGGTGGGAGGCCTATGCGCATGACGAGGCAGAGCTCCTATTCTGCGGTATTGAGCATCACAGGCAGTATGCATAATGGGCAAGCGTTCAGGCAAATTACCTCCGTTTTCTCCAGGAAAGGGAGAGTATGAGGTTGGCTATGCCAAGCCACCGGTAGAGACACGTTTCAAGAAAGGTAAATCCGGCAATCCGCGGGGGCGCAAGAAAGGCGCAAAAAATAAACTGCCAGCCCTTCATGAGGAAAGGTTGAAATCGATTGTCATCGAGGAAGCTTACCGCACCATCAACGTGAATGACGGCAACCGGCAGGTGACAATGCCCATGGCTAAGGCCATCATCCGTTCGCTCACGGTATCTGCCGTCAAAGGACAATCGCGCGCGCAGAAATTATTTATGGAAATGCTCACAGAAACGGAACGCAGTAACAAGCAACTCTATGATGATTACGCCAAGACCATGCTGGAATATAAATGGTCGTGGGAAGAAGAAATCGAGCGGTGCCAACGATCGGGTATAACGCCGCCGGAACCGATACCGCACCCGAATCATATCACCCTTGATCATCAAACCGGACAAATCCTGATCACGGGACCCATGAGCAAAGAAGAGAAAGTGAAATGGGACAAACTTCGGGCAAGAAAAATGGACTGCATAGAATCCATCAAAGAAAGCGAGCAGATGCTATGCGACGAGCCTGATCTGAGAGACGTCATCTTGCAGGATATGGAATACGAACGCAGAACACTTCATAACATTCAGAAAGTCATTCCGGATTAAGCCCAACTTATCGCTACGTAATCAGAACGGATAACTGCCTTTATCATATTGAGTTGATTATTCGATAAAATCAGTTATCGAGCGTGGCAGTAGATCCTGAAAGTGTTAACATAAACATACGCATAAAAGAATAAGGTGTAAATATACTGTTCAGGTGAGATCCCTCCCCGCAGAATGAGAGCATCTGCGAGAATGTGCGGCATGGTAATCAGGATGCCTCAGCCCCCTCATCAGTCGCTTTCCCGCCTGAGAGGGGGAGAAGCGACTCCCTCATTTACACAATATCCGCTGCCGTAAACGTCCCGCCGCCGATGACTTGGAAGAAGATATCCACGCCTTCGTCATAGCTCGCGTTGCCGTCGGTGCTGAGGATGACGTAGCTGTTCCCCGCGAGCGTGCCTGCCGTT
>JBILIE010000081.1:0-6831 GCA_044350115.1 Rickettsiales bacterium | reverse complement strand
ATCGCCTTGTTTATGAAGTGAATGAGGAATTTGTGTTCATTGCAATGTGCCGTGGACATTACACAAGGAATTAGGAAAAAATTATGAAACTCGGAACACTCAAAGCAGAAGGCGAACGCGACGGAATTTTAGTGCTCGTTAGCAAAGATCTCACCAAATTTCTGGAGGTGCCAGATATTGCCTATACCTTGCAGGAAGCGCTGGATGAGTGGGATGATGTCGCCCCCATATTACAGGAAACCTACGAGCAGTTGAATGCAGGTGATCTGGATGAGGAGGCGTTTGAATATGATGCTGCATTGATGCATTCGCCACTCCCTCGTGCCTATCAATGGGCGGATGGTTCGGCTTATGTGAACCATGTGGAATTGGTGCGTAAGGCTCGTGGTGCGGAAATGCCAGAGACGTTTTGGACGGATCCGCTGATGTATCAAGGCGGCTCCGATAGTTTTATCGCGCCGACGAATGATATTGAATTGGTTAGCACCGACTTTGGTTGTGATTTTGAGAGCGAAATCGCGGTGGTGACAGGCGATGTGCCGATGAGCACTACGCCAGAAGAAGCGCTAAAGCATATCCGCCTTGTGATGTTGGTGAATGATGTTTCTTTGAGAAATCTGATTCCCGCAGAACTCGCCAAAGGCTTCGGTTTTTTCCAAAGCAAACCCGCGAGTGCATTTTCGCCCGTGGCAGTGACGCCGGATGAATTGGGTGATGCGTGGAAAGACGGCAAGCTGCATTTACCGTTAATTTCAACCCTCAATGGCAAAGAATTTGGTCGCCCAAATGCGGGGATTGATATGACCTTTCATTTTGGTCAGCTCATCGCCCACGTGGCGAAGACACGGTATTTGGCCGCAGGGAGCATCATCGGTTCAGGCACAGTTTCCAATGTGGATCGCAGCACGGGTTCCTCTTGCCTTGCCGAAAAACGGATGATCGAAACGATTGATAGCGGCGCGCCCAGCACGCCGTTTATGCAATTTGGTGATACGATCAAAATCGAAATGCTGGATGCAAATGGCGAAAGTATCTTCGGCGCGATTGATCAAAAAGTGGTGGAGTATAAGAAGGCTAAGGCGTAACGCCTGCGGCATTTTCTGCGCGTTCTATTTCACGGCGAGAGGAAACTTCCTCTGGCGCAAGCGAGCGTTTTTCGGGGAGGGTGAGGCGTGAAGGTTGTGTGGCTTCGGGTGTGTCCGATACATGGCTCTGCCACGGGTTGTTTGACTGGTGCTGGTGTAGGCGCAGGGCTGATTACTTCTGGCGTGGTTTTTTTGTTTGTCCACAAATCGTCGCTAAGTGCTTTCATGTGAAAGTTGCTCAGCCCGTTGGAGAAACGCCCAAATTTGAAACCAAAGAGGCTGCCGAATAATCCAAACATAATCGCTGCAGCGGGGACAAGGGCTGCGCCTGTGACGCCGCCAAATAAAGTGGCGGCTGCGGAGATAACGATAGGGCTGCCTGTGGCAGTGGTGATTGCGCCAAATGCACTGCAAATGGTGCCAAAAAATGCGGCAGGTCGCCAACTGAAATATTTTGGGCCAGAAGGCCCCGCATCTCGAGTGGGTTGCGTGGCGATGATGGGTTGTTGAGCGTTAGCCAATGATTCTTGATGTTCACGGATGGCAAGTCCACCTGCCACTGCGCCTGCACTTTCGCCGACTGCAGTGCCAACCACCACACCGGAAAACGCACCGATGCCTGCGTAAATTGCAGCAGAAAGCGCAATAGCCCCCAAGGCGGGGAGCGCCGCGCCCATCAACAACCAAGGTAGAAACGCAGCGATGGCGCCAATTGCGCCACCAAAACCAAACCCCAACGTTGCGCCAGCAAAAAGGCCAGCTGCACGCCGCCCCCACGAGGCCTTATGCACCTGATCATAATAATTCGCTATCCGCGCCGGATTAAACGGCGGCGGCGCAGTTGCGGTTTCTGGTGGTGTTGCGTCCATGGATCCATTATGCATTTTTATGTTACGGTTTAATGACAAAAATGGAAAAATAGCACATGAAAATCAAAACCTTTTATTCCTATTTTCGGTCTTCCACAGCGTATCGCTTACGGATTGCGTTGAACCTCAAAGGCGTGCAGCCGCAGGAGGTAAAATACATCAATTTGCGCGAGGGCGAGCAGCGATCGGCGGAGTATATGGCGGTAAACCCGATGGGTGCGTTGCCAGCACTAGTGCTGGAGGACGGAACGGTGCTGACGCAATCTATGGCGCTGCTGGAATGGCTGGAGGAGGCTTGCCCTGAGCCTGCCTTGTTGCCTAAAGACTCTGTTTTACGTGCAAGAGTGCGAGCGTTTTGCCATATTATTAGTAGTGATATTCATCCCGTGAATAATTTGCGGGTGCTGAATTATTTATCCACAGAATTCGGTGCGGATGAGGCGGCGAAAAAACAGTGGATTCACCATTGGACACATCAAGCATTCCCTGCGCTGGAAAAAATGGTGGCGGATGCAAAAGAAATAACAATGGCAGATATTTGCCTTATTCCTCAATGGTATAATGCAGAGCGTTTTGGGGTGGATTTGGCGGCTTATCCACAGCTTGCCCACAGGGTTGCCCACTGCCGCACTCTGCCTGCATTTGATTTGGCTCGCCCAGAGAATCAGCCCGATTTTTCATGATAAGGTGCTAAATTGTCTTCGGCTGTAAAGGTTATGTTAAGATTTGCCGTGGTACAAACACGCTATGTTCAAGTTTAATACCGTGTTGTGTAATGCCTAAAAAGATTCTCATTGTAGAAGATAACGACCTGAATCTGAAGCTCTTCCGCGATTTGCTGGAGGCTAATGGCTATATCACGGTGGAAACCAAAGAAGGGCTGAACGCAACAGAACTGGTGCGCCGCGAAAGACCTGATTTGATCTTAATGGATATTCAGCTGCCTGAGATTTCGGGATTAGATGTGACGCGCAAAATTAAAGCCGATAAATCGATTTGTGAAATTCCGATTATTGCGGTGACGGCTTTTGCGATGAAAGATGACGAAGAAAAGATTTTGCGTGCGGGCTGTGAGGCTTATATTTCCAAGCCAATTTCAATCGTTAGCTTTCTCGCAACAATTAAGCGCTTTTTGGCGACTGAAGTCTCATGACCGCGCAAATTTTAGTGGTGGACGATGTTCCTGCAAATGTGAAGTTGCTGGAAGCCAAGCTTTCCAACGAATATTACGATGTCATTAGTGCCACTAATGGTTTTGAAGCTATTGAAGTAGCCAAGGCCAAAAAGCCTGATTTGATTCTGCTGGATGTGATGATGCCGCAGATGGACGGATTTGAGTGCTGTGCGAAGTTGAAGGCTGACCCCGAAACCTCGCATATTCCTGTAGTCATGGTGACGGCGCTTAGCGAAAAGGCCGATCGTTTGCGCGGGTTGGATGCTGGCGCGGATGATTTTCTCACTAAGCCGATTAACGATGTGGCGCTGTTTGCGCGGGTTAAATCGCTAGTGCGTATTAAAATGCTGCTCGATGAATTGCGTTTGCGCGATAAAACTGGCGTGCAAATGGGGTTGGTAGAAGATGGCAAAACAGCCTTTGTGGCTGACGTTTCTGGCGCACGCATTTTTGTGATTGATGACGATGCGGTGCAGGTTAAAAAACTGGTGGCGAGTCTTTCTGAAGAATATCAGGTGGAGAGCACGACTAACCCAGAATCTTGCCAGAATGTGGCGGCGGGTGGTAATTTTGATCTCTTTCTGGTTTCAGGTGCGATGATTGAAATCGATGGTTTGCGTTTGGCATCGCAACTCAAGAGCCATGAAGAAACACGCCATACACCCATTATTTTATTGGCGGATGAAGACGATCAGCGCATGATTTTAAAAAGTCTTGAAATGGGCATCAACGATTTCTTGTTGGTACCAGTAGATCCTCATGAATTGCGCGCTCGCGTACGCACTCAAATTCGTCGCAAACGTTATCAGGATGCATTGAAATCGAACTATCAACAAAGTATTTCGATGGCGATTACCGATGGGCTGACTGGCCTTTATAACCGCCATTATCTGAATACTCACTTAGACAATATGGTGCGTGATGCGTTGCAAAACAATAAACCACTCTCGCTGATGATGATGGATATGGATCACTTCAAGCAAGTGAACGATACCTATGGTCATGATGTGGGCGATCAAGTGCTGAAGCAGCTTTCAGGGATTATTACTAACAGTATTCGTAGCTCAGATCTTGCAGCACGATTCGGCGGTGAAGAATTTGTAGTGCTGATGCCCGGAACACGCATTGAAAATTCGCGGGATGTGGCTAACCGTATGCGCCAGCGGATTCAGGACACCCCGTTTGTGGTGACGCATGAAGTGGGGCAGATTAACAAGACGATCAGCATTGGCATGAGTCATGTCAACCATATGGGCGATAGTGCGGAGAGTATTCTTAAACGCGCTGACGAGGCGCTGTATCGTGCTAAGAATAGCGGGCGTAATAAGGTTGAAGTAGCAGAGAATATTTAACGCTAAAGTGCTCTGCTCGCCTTGTGCGGTTACTTTTTAAGCGTATGTACAATCGATGCTACACATTCAGCGAGTTGTTGTTTTAGTGCTTCCGAAGTATCCGTTGAGTTTAGCCGTGCCTGTGCAATTTCTATTGCTGTTGCATTTGCGGGAAAGGTAACGCCATAAGGTGCCGTATATTCATTGGTGGTGAGAAGCTGGATTTCTTCAGGATCATACACCTTGCAAAAGGCTTTAACGGCATGAGTGCGACCCATGGCAGCGGCAGCATGGAGCGCAGTCCAGCCATCATTATTTTGTACCGCAACATTCATGCCTCTGTTTTTTGCGCGTGAGAGTTGTGATTTAATTTCGTTTGGTTCTGACCATTTGCCAATATATTGAGAAAGGGTGGAGCCATGGCTGCCACTGCGATCATTGAGGCCTTTAGTGCCTTCGCTTTTGAGTGCAGATTCCAGCCAATGATTGGTCATTAAGCGACCTGTAATGGGGGAGGAGGGCGCGGCGATATTGAAGGGGGTATCTCCAGAAATTTCATCAGCATGGTCACCTTGATGCGGATTAGCACCTGCATCGAGCAACGCTTGCACAATTTCGGGGTGAGCTTGGCCTTTTGCCTCAGCATCCGCAAGCCAATGCAGTAATGTCCATTGCTTGCCATGACCGTTATCATGTGAAGTAAGAGCAATTTCGGGAGCATCGCTGTAAGCATGCAGCCAGCCTGACACCAATGAGAAATCATGCTGTTCAGCTTGTTGAAAGACTCTTGCGGTGAGTGTTTGGTTTGTGGGTTTCATCTCATTTCAGTTTACACCATACGGGTGCGTGATCGGATGGTTTTTCGGCGCGGCGTGGTGCGGCATCAATCGCGCATTCATCAAGCCTATCGGCGGCTTGTGGCGAGAGTAATAGATAATCAATCCGCAGACCTTCGTTGCGATCAAATATCCCTGCGCGGTAATCCCACCAGCTGAACTCCTGTGTTTGCGGGTGTTTTAGGCGATAAGCATCGTAAAAACCAAGATGCATGATCTTGCGTAATTTTTCGCGCTCAGCGGGGTGGAAGCAGATTTGATCCGCCATCTTTTTGGGGTTGAATACGTCGATAGGATCGGGCGCGACGTTATAATCGCCGCCAACAACCAGCATTTCCTCGTAACTCAACAAATGGCTTAGATGTGCATGCAGCCGATCTAAAAAGCCGAGTTTATAGGGGAATTTATCGGAATCCACCGCCTGACCATTAGGCACATAGACCGAAGCCACCCGCGCCGCAGAGCCGTTGGGGAGCGATATCACCGCTTCGATATAACGGCATTGTTCATCGGCTTCATTATTGGGCAGGGCGGTGATGACATCGGACAGCGGATAACGCGATAGAATTGCGACGCCGTTGAAGGTTTTTTGCCCATGCAGAGCGAGGTTATAACCTGCCTCTTCCAGCTCCATCGTTGGGAATTGTTCGTTGACGCATTTGGTTTCCTGCAACAGCAATACATCAGGCTGATTATCCGCAATCCAGCTCAGCAAATGCGGCAGACGCTGGCGGACGGAGTTGACATTCCAAGTGGCGATGAGGGTCATAGTGAGAACGAATTGCCGCAACCGCAGCCACTTTTGGCGTTGGGGTTTTTGATGCTGAAGGCCGCGCCAACGAGTTCTTCCGTATAATCCAGTTGCGAACCAGCGAGCAGGCCAAGCGAGGATTGGTCAATCACAATCTTTGCGCCATCTTGTTCAAAAGTGAGATCGTCTTCCGCCAGAACGCCCGCATCAAAATCAAAATGATACTGAAATCCAGAACAGCCGCCGCCCAGCACCGCCACGCGGAAGCGGGTATCGGGCGAGGGTTCGTCAACCAATAAAGTGGAAATGCGCGCTGCTGCGCTGGGGGTGAGTGAGAAATCGAGGGATGTGGACATGAAGCTTAATATAGGCATAATTGCGGCGTAAACAAGAGCTGAACCACATGACCTATCGCCCTGACCAAACTAATCTCGCCCCCTATGCCTGCCACCCTGACCAGAGCCGTGGGCGCAAAGTGGCGGAGGCAGAGAGCTTTAACCGCACCTGCTTTCAGCGTGACCGCGATCGGATTATTCATTCGGGGGCGTTTCGACGGTTGGAATACAAGACGCAAGTATTTGTGAATCACGAAGGCGATAATTATCGCACGCGGCTGACGCATAGCCTCGAAGTGGCACAACTGGCGCGGTCGCTGGCGCGGTCTTTGCAGCTGAATGAGGACGTGGCAGAGGCGCTGGCGCTGGCGCATGATGTGGGGCATCCGCCTTTTGGTCATGCGGGCGAGGACGCGCTACGCGAGGCAATGAGTGAGTATCTGGGGTTTG
>JBILIE010000079.1:0-6942 GCA_044350115.1 Rickettsiales bacterium | reverse complement strand
CCATGCTTCTTCTTTAGATACCGTGGGTGCAAGTGAGGTGTCTTTTGCGGGAGCAGCACCTTGTTCGGGCGTTTGTGTTTTTGTTTCCTCGGCGGCTTTTTGGGCGGCTTGTTTGCGCTGCTGCGAGGCTTCCACCATCGTATCGACCATCTCGCCGCCCTTAGTGGCAAGGCCATAGATGCATTTGAGGGCGACGGCTGCCATACCAATAGCGATAGCGGGGACGATGAAGCTGGTGATGATGCCTGCACCGAAAACACCAAAGAAGGAGGCGAGCGCGCCCGAAGTGCCAAAAATAGCATTGGCACCTGCGGCGATAGGCCCCAGTAAGGTAAAACCAGTGGCGGCGACTTTGCCTGAAACGGCGGTGACGGCGGTGGCATTGGCGACATTGCCCAGTGTGAGCGCGCCGCCAATGGCGGTGACTTGTGTTGCCGCTGCGGTGGTCAGCCCGCCGCCCACTAGCCCCGTTGCAATTGTGCCCGTGAGCTTGCCTGGTTTCATGTGAGTGTCAGGGCTTGCGGTTGCTGGGCGGTGGCTGCGTGGTGCTCTGCCCAGCTTGCCTCTGCTTTGCCTGTAGTTGATTCCTTGCGTTGCTCTGCGGCTTTTTTTGCATAGTTATCTGCACGATTCTGGCTGATTTTTGAAGTCAGCTTTAACGCATCGGGGGCGGTGCCGGCCTGATGCTGTTCCAGATATTCACGATGCTGCTCGGCGCTCCAGTTTTCTGGAATCGGTGATTTATCGGTTGGATGATGCAGGTGATTTTCGATCAATTCGGCCTGACGGTTTGGCTCTTTAAACGGCAAGCCCATCATGGTGCGGGTGATTTCGCTTTTGCCTTCGCGGATCTCGTGCATATCGAACGAAGTAACGCCGTCGATAAAACGGCCAATCGCAAGGTTCATTTGCTCATTGGTATATTTTTCGCGGCGGCGTACTTTTTCGGCAAAGTAGAAGGCATAGGGTATCCCTGTCATTATCGCGGTTTTTGAATGTTTGCGGATGTCGTCTTCTTCCGTTAGCCCAACGACTTTTGTCCAGAAACCCCGCGTGGCATTCGCCCAGACTTCTTTGCTAGAAAAGGCATGTAGGCCACTGCCGATCCAATCTGTCATTTTCGCGGTGGCACTGCGATCAAGGCGACCCTTGCTGTAGCCATAAGGGTCTTTGCCGGCGAAGGGGTTTTGCCCTTGCACCATGTTTTCCGCCTTATCCTTCACCATAAATATTTGGCCGTTTTCGCTCCAATAAAGCGGCTTATCTTTATAGGCTTCGCCCGCATATTCCATCCCCTTGCCAGCGCGGATGGGGGTGAAGTTTTCGTGCTCGTCTTTATAGCCTAAGGCGCCGAAGCCCTGACCTGCCTGCGTGTTTACTGCCAGCCCCTGATTTTTGAGTGCCGGCACCCGAAACAGCGAGAACCACGGAACTGAAGGCAGCATTTGCAGCAAGGAACGAATCGTGCTGATGGCGAGATAGCGCGTGGTGCCTTTGGCCGTTTCCACCATTTTTTCAGGAATAGATGCGGGGTCTTTGATGAATTCAGGGGGGGTGATCGCAAAATCATTCTTCTGCCATTTTTTTAAATCAACGGCGACTTTATCGTAACTATCACGAAAGATCTGGGTGAAGACGTTATAGACCGTGAAGCGGCCTTCCATATCCCAAAATCCCGCCCATTGGAAGTTGTCGTCAACTTTGCCTTCGGTGTTGATATGAAAGCCGCCGCCATTATCTGAAAGGTGCGCGCTGGTTTTAAAACCGGGATATATTTTATCGAGCGCATTGCGCTGCATCCGCATGTAATACACATACGGCAATGCCACGGCGAAATCTTCGCCTGCATTGTAAGACACAATCTCCCACGCTTTGCTGAGAGTGCGTTTGGCAATATGCGAGAGGCTGAATTTGCCATTTTCCAGCCATCCTGCACGTTCAGTGGGATTTAACACCCCAAGCAATATATTGCGCGCTAATCCTGTGCCAACACTCATCGACGCAAAAGGAACGGTAACTTTCACTAGCTCGGTGCCAAGGCTATGGCCTTTTTTAGGCTCATCAAAATTATGGGTAATTTCGCGGAAGCGGAGCAGTTCATCGGCGGCTTTCTCACCTTTAGTGGCGGTAAAGATCTTACGCAACGGCGGGTTCAGAACTTTATCGGTGAGGGAAGCAAGCTTCACAATCCAGCCTGAATTGGCGTTGGCAGGATTACGATGAGGATCGTATGTATCCAGCTCTTTCAACTGACGGCTATTATCCATCCAGCTATAAAACATGCCGCCCACAAAGCGCGAGATAAACTCAATCGCATAGCGTCCATTGGGGGTGTCTGTCCAATGTTTGGGTTTTATCCAGCTATCATTAGGAATATCACCAATATTATCAATGCCCTGTCCCGCATGAGGTGCATATTTGCGGTTGCGTTCAAATTCTACTTTGGCGGTATCAGCCAGATTCTCGGGAACAGCATTATCCGTTGGCGCATTCGCAGTGGCGATGTCCTTTTGTGGCTCCAGCAGTGCTTTTTGTTTGTCGTTGTCCATAACCCCTTGGCTGGAAAAACACTTCCAGTACGCTCTCAATATAGCATTTCCTGTCAAACCGGAGTGTTAAGGTTTCATGACAATTTTTCTGAATGGGGATACTCTCCAAACCCCACGCTTCGCGCCTCGCACTTGCTCGGTTGGGGGCGTGATTGAGGAGGGGGATAGCTTACGCCGCAGTCGGTGCGGGGAGCATGGCCAGTTGCAGCTTTTCCATCGCCCTATTTTCGATTTGGCGAACGCGCTCGCGGGAGATGCCGTAATGCTGGCTGAGATTTTCCAGTGTATCGGGTTCCTCGCTTAAACGGCGGCGGGTGAGGATGTCTTTTTCACGATCGTTCAACCCATCCATCGCTTTGATGAGTGCCATGCTGCGCTGATTATATTCCTGACTATCGGCGAGGGTGGTTTCGGCGCTGGCTTCGTCGGAGGCGAGCAGGTTGATCCATTCTTCCTCGCCCTCTGCGCCCACATGGGCGTTAAGCGAGTGATCTCCGCCCAGCATCCGCGCATTCATGGATTCGACATCGGCTTCGGAAACGTCTAATTCGGTGGCGATTTCCTGCAAATCTTCAGGCGAGAGCGCATTTTCGTCGTAAGCACCCAAGCGGCTTTTCATGCGGCGCAAATTGAAGAATAAGCGTTTTTGGGCAAGGCTGCTGCCCATTTTCACCAGCGACCATGATTTCAGCACATATTCCTGAATCGAAGCGCGAATCCACCACATGGCATAGGTCGTTAGGCGGAAGCCTTTTTCAGGCTCAAACTTTTTCACCGCCTGCATCAGGCCGATATTGCCTTCCGAAATCAGCTCAGCAAGCGAGAGGCCATAACCGCGATAGCCCATCGCCATTTTCGCGACGAGGCGCAGATGGCTGGTCACCAGCTTTTCGGCGGCTTGCTTATCGCCATGCTCGCGCCAGCGTTTGGCGAGCATATATTCTTCCTCTGCCGTAAGTAGCGGGAATTTCTGAATTTCTTGCAAATAGCGCTTGAGGCCAGATTCTGGCGACAATACGGGCAGATTGCTATGCGAAGCAGCGGCTACGGTCATATCTTCTCTTTTCCTGCGAGTGGCTTACTCTTTTGGTAAGCTTTGCGGAGAGTTTATAGCATAAAGGCACCCAGATTTCAAGGGCACACCTCTTAGCCGCCGATCACCCCGCCTTTTTTGCGGGTGAAGGCGACGACGCTGGGGCGGGGGGGGAGATCTTCGCGGAAGTCGGGCCAGCGGGTGCTGGGGGTGTCGAAGGTGGAGCCTTCATCCTCGGCGGGGTGTTGGACGGAGAGAAAGAGGGTTTCACCGTCAGGCGTGAAGCATAGCCCCGTGACTTCAGCCCCTTGCGGGGCGCGGAAGAAGCATTTGGGCGCGGCGCGGGATTCGCCCGTGGTGGGCATGGCATAGAGTCCGTTGGCGAGGTGGTTGGCTTCGGGCATACCGTCGGTACACACCCATAATCTGCCGCGTGGATCCATGGCTAAATTATCGGGGTTGCTGAACCAATCATTTTGTTTGGGGCGTTTGCCATAGCGCGGCGCATCGGCGTCAGGGTCGCCCGCTAGCACGAAAATCTCCCATGTATAATCGTTGCTGCCGTGATCGCCGTTTGCGGGTTGTAGCATTACAATATGTCCTGCTTTATTGGCTGGGCGGGGGTTCGCCGCATCCGTTTCGGTGCGCTTGGGGTTTTTGGTGAGTGAGACATAGACCGCCTGTGTGTGCGGATGAATCGCAATGCCCTCTGGCCTGTCCATATGCGTGGCACCTACCGTATCGCCTGCGCGTCGCGCCTCGATCAGCACATCGGCTTGGCTGTGGAAGCCATTTTTGGCAGTGAGGCCGTTTTGGCCATGTACCAGCGGTATCCATTCCAATTTGCCGTTATCGTGGAATTTCGCCACTTGTAGCGTTCCGCTGTCTAATAGATCGCGGGGGATACTCCCCCGATCTTCGCTCTCCCCCACGCTATGCGCCTCGCCTTGCTCGGTTAGGGGTTTCAAATGCAGGCCTGTACTCTTTTCACTCACAAAACGATAGAGATATTCGAAATAATCATCGTCGCCAGAATAGACCACGGCGCGACCATCGTGAGCGATCGCGCAGGTGGCGGTTTCGTGTTTGAAGCGCCCGAGTGCGGTGCGCTTCACGGGTTGGCTTTTGGGGTTGTGAGGGTCATATTCCACCACCCAGCCAAAGCGGTTGGGTTCGTTTGGTTCGCGAGCCACCGCAAAGCGTGAGTCGATTTTATACCACCCATAACCCGTTTCTTTGCCTATCGTATAACGCTCGTGATTTTTGGCCTCATCACCCACGGTTTTGCCGTAAAAATACACATCAATATTTTCTTCACAAGTGAGCACCGTACCCCATGGGGTGACGCCGCCTGCGCAATTGCCCATCGTGCCGAGTACGAGTTTGCCTGTGGGGTCTTTCAGCGTACGCATCCGCGTATGGCCAGCGGCAGAGCCGCTGATGGCTATGGGGGTGGTGGCAGTAACACGGCGCGCAAATTTGCTGCCCACCACTTGTTGCCAGCCTTGCGCGGCGTCACGTTTGATTTCCACCACTGAAAATCCATGCGCTGCCATTTCAATTTTTAATTGCTCTGGCGTGGCGTTTTCAGTGGTCGTTTTCGGAAACATTAGGTGAATATCGGTATATTCATGATTGGCGTGTAACAAGCCGTGGGTGCTGTCTTTAGAGTTTTTGGTAAAAGGCAAATAGGCCAAGAAATCGTTGTTAAAGCCAAAGCGTTTTTCCTGCGTTTTGGCGGTGAGGGCGGCAGGGTCAAAGGCGCCTTGCGTGGCATCCAGAGGATCGCCCCAGCGCATCACCAGATTCATTTGATAGCCTTGAGCGAGTTCGTGGCCTTGCGTATAGGCATGTTTTACTGATTCAAAATCGAGTGCGGGGACGCTGCTCGTTAGCGCCGTTTGACCTGCCTGAGCCATGCGTGGCAAGGCCGAAACTCCCGCCGCGAGCGCGGCCATACCACCCCATTGGAGGACGGTGCGCCGGCTGGTGCGGCGGTTCAGAATGTCGTGAAAAATTTCCATATAGCGAGACTTAGCACTGAGTGCTAACAGGTGCAACTAACAGAATGGCTAAGGATTGGTGGTGGTGAGTTGTGCCGTCGTCGGCACTCATCCGAGCAGGTTTGCAAGCGCATTGCACTCGCCGTGAACCTTTGTCGTAAGCCTCCGCACGATCGCCCTAACGCTTGCTTGTCTTGATTTCCATGATTATTTTACCGCGCCGCTCGCGCAGGTATGTGCCCGCAGTTTTGTTGAATCGATCACACATTCTTATCAGATGTGTTGCACTTCATTTGAGAACTGGGCAGATAATAACAGGGAAATTAAACAGCAGAAATCGGCAATATCAGGAAATATCTGCTCGTTGTCTGCAACTTCTTTTCGTAGTTTTCTTGCACACCGGAATAGCATTTGATTGCAGTCAAATGCTACCCTCCTGTGACGTGTTTTATAGCTTAATCTTCAGGCAAATGTCTGGAAGGTTAACAGCTTATCTATTGGAGGTTTCATGTCAGCTATTCCTGTTGTGGCGAAGAATGTACCATTTTCGCACCATTCATCATCCGGTTTTCCAGTTCCGGTGCATCATGAGCAGAGTGCCTTTGCGCCGATGCAGCATTATTTCAATCAGCTTTGTGCAGGATTTATGAATGGGCGCGGGATTTTCAGCCTGTGGCAAGGCAACCGCTTCTGGCCGGAGTCAAGCTTCAGCCTGATGGAGCCAGCGCTGGACATTAGCGAAACGGGTAAAGCCTTCGCGATTCGCGTGGAGCTGCCAGGGATGGAAGAGAAGGATATCGATATTTCCATCAACAACCATTACCTCACGCTCAAAGGGAGGAAGCAGGAGGAGTTCCACGAAGAAGATGAAAACACCCTGCTGCGAGAGCGAAGCTATGGCGCATTTCAGCGGGTGCTGCAATTGCCAGAAACGGCCAATGCCGAGCGTGCGAAAGCCTATTTTAAAAATGGCGTGCTCACGGTGGATCTGCCCAAAACGGCCAAAGCCACTAAGGAAATGCGCAAGCTTGATATTGAACACGCTGCTTAAACAACCTGAAAGGATAAGATAATGAAAACGAAATACCTGATTGTCGCAGTGTTACTTTCCGCGCTGGCGGGATGCACACAACTGAATGCGGAAGATCGCGCGCTGATTACATCGGCCAATGATTCGGCAAAAGCCGCTGCCGCAGCGTCGGAAGCGGCCGAAGCTCATGCCATCCAAGCGGTGGAAGAAGCACGGCAGGCGCGTGCGGTGGCAGAAGCGGCGGCCAATGATGCCAAAGTGGCGCGCACGGCGGCAGAAAGCGCCAGCACCCGCGCGGATCGTATTTTCCGCCAAGGGCAGAATAAG
>JBILIE010000078.1:0-6967 GCA_044350115.1 Rickettsiales bacterium | reverse complement strand
GATGGTGTTTCCGCCCATTCCTTACGATTACGCCACAATTAATTATACCCTCGCCGTGCCCGCCCCTTCGCCGCCTTCGGGCGAGAACTTACTGGGGACAGACGATCAAGGCCGCGATTTGTTGGCGCGGTTGATTTACGGCTTTCGCATCTCAGTGCTTTTCGGCCTGATTCTCACCTTTTTCTCCGCTATTATCGGCATTTTTGCGGGGGCCGTGCAGGGCTATTTCGGCGGGTGGGTCGATTTGCTGTTTCAGCGATTTATTGAAATCTGGCATGGGCTGCCCGTGCTCTATCTGCTCATTATCCTAGCCTCACTCATCGAGCCGAGTTTCTGGCTGTTGCTGGGGCTGATGCTGCTGTTTTCGTGGATGTCGCTGGTCGATGTCGTGCGTGCTGAATTCCTGCGGGCGCGTAATTTCGATTACGTCCGCGCCGCGCGGGCGCTAGGCGTGCGCGAACCTGTGATTATGTGGCGGCATGTATTGCCCAATGCCATGGTTTCCGCCATCACCTTTATTCCGTTCATTCTTAACGGCTCCATCACCACGCTGACCTCGTTAGATTTCCTCGGTTTCGGCCTGCCAGCATGGTCGCCCTCTCTGGGCGAATTGCTCGCCCAGGGCAAAGCCAACCCCGAAGCGCCATGGCTGGGGATGACAGGTTTTCTGGTGCTTGCCGTCATGCTCTCGCTGTTGATCTTCATCGGCGAAGCCGTCCGCGACGCCCTCGACCCCCGCAAAACTTTCGCACGGTAATAAAGTGGTAACATAAGGGTGTTATGATGGGGAGATGACACTTTCTCACAAGAAAATCTACCCCTTCAACAATTATGAATGCGTCGTCTTTGCGGGGGCGGGGGCGGCGGGCGGTATTTATATTGGCGCTTTTAACGAAATGCATCGGCGCGGTTATACCAAAAACATCAAAGCCGTCGGCGGCAGCTCGGCAGGTGCCATTGTCGCGCTCGCCATTGGATTAGGCTGGCGGGGAGAGGCACTGGAAGACCGCCTGTTGCGACAGGATTATGCTGATTTCTTAAAAATTGATTTCAACGAACTTTTGGGTATTTTCAAAAATATACGCCACCGCTCTGGCGTGCTTTCCGGCAAAGAACTGCGCCGCTGGGGGCAGGAAATGATGGCAGAAAGATTGGGCAATCCCAGACTCGATTTTGCGGGATGGAAAGAATATCAAGAGGCCGCAAAGCGGCAGGATTTAGCCTTCTTTGAGGAAAAATTTAATCAAGCGACAGCGCCAAAACAAAAAGCAGACACCGCCACGCTTATCGAACGTCCTGATTTTGTTTTTGATTTTAACTCCCCCGCAGAACTCATGGCCAATGCCGCAAGTTTGCTGGAATTGCGCGTGATGGGGGCAAAAGCGACGCGAGAAACAGCAGTCGATGAAAACGGCAAGCCTCAGCGAATTGATAAAGTAAAAAAACGTATCTTCAGTGCCGCAGAAAGCCCTACTGTGCCAATCGCGCAAGCAGTTAAGGCTTCTGCCAGCTATCCTTTTGTGTTTCGACAAACAGACATTGAGGGTGAATTGCATACAGATGCGGGAGTCGCAGAGCACACCCCTTTCAGCCTGTTTGCTGCCGAAGCACAACAAGGAAAGGTGCTGGGATTTAACACAGATCACTTCATTCGTCATGCGCCAATTCAACCCAAACCCCTTGCGCCGCATCTGCAGCGACTGAAAAAAGTGCTGTTAGGTGACACGTCACCAACAGAAGCCGCACAACAATTTCTGGGCTGGGTATTTTCCCAGAAACGGCTGGCTTATACAGAAGAACTCTTGAGCCGTTCCAAACAAGCGATTCTTGATGATCCGCTATTGCGAAGAAACACCCTAACCTTAGACCGCGGCAATGTTGGGAGCACTGATTTTCTTGCAGTCGGCAAGCCAGAAAATCGCTGGCTGATGGAAAGTAGCAGAAAAACAACTGCCGCCGACATTACTCGCTTTGAGCACGCAGAAGAAAAATCCAGATTGATGCGCGAAAATCCCCCTCCCTTACCGCATCAGCGCACACCTAAAAAATTTCCACGTATTATTGGACAGCGCCCCACGCACCCCCGTATTTCCACGTCAGATCCAAACACCCCCCAACAAGGGCGCTAATCCCCTCTGGTATTCTGATAATTGGTTGCTACACTGCCGCTTATGCTGCTCAACATCAAAGATCTCTCCGTCACGTTTATTCAGAACAAAAAACGCTTTAAGGCGGTGAATAGACTCAACCTTACGATCAATCGGGGGGAGATTGTGGCGTTGGTGGGCGAATCAGGCTCGGGTAAGTCACTTTCGGCGCTGTCGATTTTGCGCTTGCTGCCTGCCTCCGCACGGGTACAGGGCAAAATTTTCTTTAGACAACATTCAAGCCTAACGGAGCAAGGCGACGCGCGTAGCGTGGGGGAGAGCGAAGCTCGGGGGAGTATCCCCCCCCTTGATCTCACGGATCTCAACACGCTTTCCGAAGCGCAAATGCGCAAACTGCGCGGCAGTCGGATTTCGATGATTTTTCAGGAGCCAATGACGGCGCTCAACCCGCTGCATAGCATTGGCAAACAACTGCGCGAGGTGATTCGTCTGCACGAAGACGAATTCAAAACTGAGCACTTTGATATGGAAAGCAAAGTTCAAAAACTCATCGAAGAGGTCGGCCTTTCCAAACTCAAAAACCGTCTGACCGCCTATCCACATCAACTTTCTGGTGGCGAACGCCAACGAGTGATGATTGCGATGGCGCTGGCCTGTGACCCTGACTTGCTGCTCGCAGACGAACCCACCACCGCCGTAGATGTAACGATTCAAGCGCAATTATTAGCACTCCTCAAAAAATTACAAAAAGAGCGCGGCCTTTCAATTTTGCTGATTACACACGACCTCACCATCGTACGCAAAGTGGCGGATCGCGTAGCGATTATGCAAAAAGGCCGGTTGGTAGAATCGGGCGTCACCACCGACATCTTTGCTAACCCCACTCAAGAATATACCCAGAAACTGCTCGGCTCCGAACCCACAGGCCGCCCCCTGCCGCCTCCTGTGGAAGCAACGGAGATTATTTCTGGCGATCATATTTGCGTTTCCTTCCCCACAAAACGCAGCTTTTTTGGCACGCCCAAAGAATGGTTTCACGCGGTCGATGGCATCTCGGTTTCAGTACGTCAGGGCACCACGCTCGGCATTGTCGGCGAATCTGGCTCAGGCAAGACCACCCTCGCTTTGGCGCTGCTAAGGCTCATCAAAAGCAAAGGTAAAATTGTATTTCTGGGGCAGCCGATTGATGCACTGAGTAATGCCGAAATGCGGCAATATCGTAACCGCCTACAAATCGTGTTTCAGGATCCTTACGGCAGCCTCAACCCGCGTATGACGGTCAACCATCTTATTGGCGAAGGCTTACGCGTCCACCGCCCCGATCTCACCCGTTTTGCGCGGCGTAAACTGGTGCGTAAAATTCTGGCCGAGATGGGTCTCAGCCCTGAAATGCTCGATCGCTATCCGCATGAATTTTCAGGCGGTCAGCGCCAGCGCATCGCCATCGCCCGCGCCATGGTGCTGGAGCCCGAAGTCGTGGTGCTGGACGAACCCACCTCTGCACTCGACCTCACTGTACAAGCACAAATTATCGAACTTCTCAAAGCGCTGCAACAAACCCACCAAACTAGCTTCCTCTTCATCAGCCACGATCTCCGCGTCGTCCGCGCACTGAGCCATCAGGTGATGGTGATGCAGCACGGCAAGGTCGTCGAATTAGCCGATGCCGACACCATCTACGAAAACTCCACCCAAGACTACACGCGCAACCTCATTCACGCAGCGTTTTTAGAGAAGCTGGCGGTTTAGGTTTTATTGGTATAACCGTCATCAAACCGCGAGGTATTGAGTTCGTCATTGCGAGGAGCCGAAGGCAACAAAGCAATCCAGAACGCTAGATTGCTTCAGCTTCGCTTCGCAAAGACGCCCCAGGGAAGGGAATAGCCCCCGAAGAGACGGCTTTGAAATATTCCCCTTTGACTAATCACCAATCACTAGTCACTAATCACTCCTATGACTGACACCATCTTCGCTCTTGCCACCCCTTTCGGACGTTCCGGTGTTGCCGTGATTCGTATCTCCGGCAGCGCTGCGAATGATTCTCTTTCGCATTTCGGCATCACCCCCCTGCCCGCTCCGCGCAAGGCTCATTATTGTTCTTTTATCCTCCCCGCTTCTGACGAGGTTCTCGATCGAGGCCTTGTCCTTTCCTTCCCCGCACCCCATAGTTTTACCGGTGAAGATTGCATCGAATTTCAAATTCACGGGAGTATTGCCGTGATCAAAAAAGTGCTGGCTGAACTTTCTGGCCTCCCCCATTTTCGGATGGCAGAGCCGGGAGAATTTGCCCGCCGCGCTTTCCTAAATAATAAATTTGATCTCACTGCCGCCGAAGGACTGGTCGATCTCATCGAGGCCGAAACAGAAATGCAACGACAACAAGCCTCCCATTCTGCTCTCGGCCATGCCGCCAAATTTTACAATCAATTGCGATCAGAAATAATTCATAGCCTCGCTTTTTTAGAAGCCTATATCGACTTCCCCGACGAAGACATCCCCCCTTCCGTTTATGCCCAGGTGGAAGATGAAGTCGCCAAAGTCACTCTCACCATTCAGACGATTCTGGCAAATTCTGAAAATGCCGAAAAAATCCGCGAGGGGTTTACGGTGGTAATTCTAGGGGCACCCAATGCAGGCAAATCCACTTTGCTCAATGCCCTCGCTAAACGCGATGCCGCCATCGTTTCCGACCGCGCCGGCACCACCCGCGATCTCATCGAAGTACATCTCGATCTTCACGGCCTCCCCGTCACTTTAATCGACACGGCGGGGATTCGGGAAACTTCCGACGACATCGAATCCGAAGGGATCAAACGGGCTTTGGCCAAGGCCGAACATGCCGATGTAAAACTGGTACTTTTCGACAGCACCCTCCCCCTCGACCCCTCAACTCGTGCCATTATCGACGATACAACAATTGTGGTTTTTACAAAAGCAGAACAGCAAAAAGTCCCTTCCGCCCCCCCTAATTCCATGAGATGTTTGAATCAGCTTTCCGTCTCCGCCCTCGACTCTTCCACTCTTTCACCATTGCTATTGGCCATCGAAAACCATCTGGCCATTCATGCCAAACCCACCGAGGCCGCCGTGGTGACAAGACAACGACACCGCGATCATCTGGTGGCGGCGCTCGATCAGCTTGCTCTTTTTGAAGGCGAGAAATCACTGGAGCTGCAATGCGAGAGGATCCGTTTGGCAGCCGTGGAAGTCGGCAAAATCACAGGGCATATTCAGGTTGACGAATTGCTCGGAGTTATCTTTTCGTCGTTCTGTATCGGCAAATAACCCCCCA
Source organism: Rickettsiales bacterium (assembly GCA_044350115.1). Taxonomy (GTDB): domain Bacteria; phylum Pseudomonadota; class Alphaproteobacteria; order Rickettsiales; family JALZUV01; genus JBILIE01. The sequence continues at coordinate 1,567 of JBILIE010000078.1, read as the reverse complement.
TCACCCGATCACCACCCTAATTAATTGCACCCCCTCCCCTTTTATGCTAAGGCCATCCCCACCCCCTTTTTTGGGGTCAATTTAACAAAATGTTCCACGTGAAACATTTTTAAAGGCCTATGGATAAGTCATGAATAAAGCAACCTACGACGTCATCGTTATCGGGGGAGGACATGCCGGCACCGAAGCCGCCGCAGCCGCCGCACGTATTGGCGCAACGACTCTTTTGGTCACCCACAAACATCAGACCGTCGGCGAAATGTCCTGCAATCCTGCGATTGGTGGAATCGCCAAAGGCACCCTCGTTCGCGAAATCGACGCTCTCGATGGTGTGATGGGTCGTGCCATTGATCGTGCGGGCATTCATTATAAAATGCTCAACCAATCCAAAGGCCCCGCCGTTTGGGGTCCACGCGCTCAGGCCGATCGCGAACTCTACCGCGCCGCCGTTCAAAGCATCCTTTCAGAATACACTTCCCTCACCATTGCCGAAGGTGCCGTCGGCGATATCGCTGTCAAGAATAGCTTCGTCACAGGTGTCATTTTAGAAGATGGCCGTGAATTTTCAGCCCCCCGAATTGTCCTGACCACTGGCACCTTTTTACGCGGCGTAATCCATCGCGGAGCCTTAACCACCCCCGCCGGCCGTGTCGACGAAGCACCATCAAATATGCTTGGTGAAAAGCTCTATGGTCTGGGGTTAAAAATGGGTCGCCTCAAAACTGGCACCCCCGCCCGTCTCAACAAACACACTATTAATTGGTCGATATTAGAAGAACAACCGGGCGATGCAATCCCCGTCCCTTTTTCGACAATGACAACGAAAATTAAGGTTCCACAAATTCATTGCCATATCACTCGCACCACCGAGCAAACCAAAAAAATTATTCAAGATAACATCCATTTATCCGCGATGTATTCCGGACAAATCACTGGTCGTGGCCCTCGGTATTGCCCCTCCATTGAGGACAAAATAACCCGCTTTGCTGATAAAGAAACGCATCAGATTTTTCTGGAACCTGAGGGTTTAAATAGTAATCTAATCTACCCCAATGGACTCTCAACATCGCTTCCTGACGAGGTTCAATTTGGATTCCTGCGCTCCATTAAAGGCCTCGAAAATGTCGAAATGGTGCGTCCTGGATATGCGATTGAGTACGACTTTGTTGACCCTCGCGAACTACACGACACACTCGAACTTCGTCGCTTAAACGGACTCTATCTGGCAGGTCAAATCAACGGCACGACGGGCTACGAAGAAGCTGGCGCACAGGGGTTAATTGCCGGTGCGAATGCAGCCCTTGCCGCTAGTGGATCCACAGAAAAATTTATCGTCACCCGCGCCGAGGGATATATGGGAGTGATGATTGATGATTTGATTTCTCAAGGTGTATCCGAACCATATCGCATGTTCACTTCACGCTCTGAATATCGACTTCAGCTGCGCGCGGATAACGCTGATTTGCGACTCACCGAAAAAGGCGAATCCGTCGGATTGATTGACCACCAAAGATGGAATCTCTTTAGTAACATGAAAACATCTTTGGACGAATGGAGAGCAACTTCA
>JBILIE010000077.1:0-7024 GCA_044350115.1 Rickettsiales bacterium | reverse complement strand
AGTATTCGTCGATGTTGCGCATTAAATTTATAGGCATGAAAGCCTATTCTAGAGCGTTAAAAGTTAAGGAATGGTTAGTGCCACGCGAAGGAAATGCCGATGAAAAACGCCTCTCTTTCTGTTGGGGGTATACCCAGCGCTTGAAGTGGGTTAATAAACATAATCACAAAAGCGCCAATTAAATTTTGAATGACACTGTAATATGACATTGCTTGATTTTTCCACTATCCACACTCCTGCTTATGTTACTGATCTGGCGGTGATTCGTCGCAATATGGAGGTGGTGACGCAGTTGAAGGCGGCTACGGGCGTAAAAGTGCTGCTTGCGCTGAAGGCGTTCAGCCAGTTTTCTGCTTTTGCGCCGATGCAGGAAGCGCTCGATGGTGTAACCTCCAGCGGCATTTACGAGGCGCGGTTGGGGAAGGAACATTTTGGCGGCGAAGTCCATGTCTATTCCCCCGCCTATCGCGATTGGGAGATTGAGGAGCTGCTGACGGTGGCGGATCACCTCACTTTCAACTCGCTCTCCCAGCTGGAGAAATATGGCGCAAAAGTTGCCGCTGCGGGGATCCATATTGGCTTGCGCCTGAATCCTGAAGTCAGCTTTTCTGACACGCCAATTTATGATCCTTGCGGGCCTTGCTCGCGGTTGGGGATGAGAGTTCAGAGTTCAGAGTTCAGAGTTCCGGAGGCGGTATCGCTCCTCCACGTTCACGCTCTCTGCCAGAACCTTGCCGAAGATTCCGCGAAATTGATCGATACGGTGATGGAGAAATTTGGGGGTTTGCTGGCGCAAGTGGAATCGCTTAATATCGGCGGCGGGCATTATTTGAATGATCCGAAATATGATCTTGATGTGCTGGTCGTAGCGCTAAACCGCCTGAAAGCAGCGCATCCACATCTCACTGTCTATCTCGAACCTGGGGGCGCGCTGGTCTATAATGCGGGGTATCTGGTGGCTTCTGTGCTCGATATTATTGAAGGGGCACAAAGAATAGCGATTCTTGACACCTCCGCCACCGCCCATATGCCCGATGTGATCGAAATGCCCTATCGCCCTGATATTATCGGCGGGGATTTACCGAATGTGAAAGCGCATACTTATCTCCTCGGCGCGCCGACGTGCCTTGCGGGGGATGTGATTGGCGAATATAGTTTTGATGCGCCGCTGAAGGTGGGTGACAAACTCATCTTCACCGATATGGCACAGTATTCGATGGTCAAAAACACTACCTTTAACGGGATTCCTTTGCCTGATGTTGCGGTACTGCATGAGGATGGGCGTTATGAAGTGGTGAAGCGGTTTGGGTATGAGGATTTTTTGGGTCGGGTTTCGTAAAGCACAAGGATTGCGTGCGGCGCATAACTAAGCTATATTGCTATGCATGGATTGGGATCGTCTCCGAGTTTTTCAAGCCGTCGCGCAAGCGCAGAGCCTTACTAGGGCGGGGGAGGTGCTGAATCTTAGCCAATCCGCCGTGAGCCGCCAAATTTCGCATCTCGAAGAACAATTGGGGGTGACGCTGTTTCACCGTCATGCACGCGGGTTGCTGCTGACCGAACAGGGCGAAATTCTCTATCGCAGCGTCGCCGAAGTTTCGCATAAACTTAAAGCCACTGAAACCGCCTTGATGGATAGTCGTGATCGACCCAAAGGCCCGTTGGTGGTGACTGCGCCTGTGGCGCTGGGGACGATGTGGCTGGTGCCAGAGCTGAACGAATTTATGGAATTATATCCTGAAATCACCGTCAGCCTGATTGTGACGGATAAAGAGCTGGATATTGCGATGCGCGAGGCGGATTGCGCGATCCGTACGGGTGAGAGCCGCGATGCTGACCTCATTCAGCGCAAAATCACGACGATCCATAGTGATCTCTATGCTTCGAATGATTATCTTCGCCGTCACGGTGTGCCCAAGCGTGCGGATGAAATCAAAGACCACCGCCTGATTGCTTACGGCGATGATCTTGCGACGCCGTTTGATAATGTCGATTGGATTTTGGAAGTGGGTGCGAAAAAAGGCGAAAAACACACCCCTGCTTTTCGTATTAATAGCCTGTTTGGGATGCTGCAGGCGGTGGAATCGGGAATTGGCATTGCTGGTCTGCCAGATTATATGGCGCGGAGTTCCAAAACCGTATCTGCGTTGCTCAAGGACGTGCAGGGTCCGCCAGTCGATGTCCATTTCGTCTATCCTGCGGAGCTGCGTTATTCTAAACGCATTACCGTCTTCCGCGATTTCCTGATTCGCAAAATGGCGGGAGTGGAGTTTTAGGAGGGGCGCTCTTTCCTTGGAATCAACGCCCAACCGAGCAAGGCGAGGCGCGGAACGCGTGGGGGAGAGTGAAGCGAGGGGGAATATCCCCCTAAAAAAAGACCAAGAAAAAAGCCCAGCTTATGCAGCTGGGCTTAAGTCATTTAACAGGGAGATTTCGATGAAAGAGGGAGATCTTTCATGAAAGTTCTGACAGGGAGATGTCAGAGCGTCGGTTAAGACATCTTCTGTATAGGGAATGATTTATTTGCACGCCAATGCTATGATTGCAAGATTGATATGTGTTTTTTGCAATGGAGGGCGCAACAAAAAAGGGAGAGCCTAAGCTCTCCCTTTTTTGTTGGTTTGTTTGCTTAAGCCTAGAAGCGCAAGCGTAGCTGGCATTCTGGAGTATTTGCCAGAGCCTCAGTCGTTTGGTTGTAAACACCCGCTGCCAGCGATGCACCTGTCACACAGCCTGCGGCCGCTGCAGCTACTGCGGTTGGGTTAGCATTAAGAGCGGCAACGCTTACCTTGGCGCGGGCACCCCCCGTGGCGGGGCGGCTATCGTCCATTTTGCGGTCAATGTTGTAGGCTTCGAAAGGAGAGAGAGAGTTGGTAAGAGTATAAACACCTGCTGCTACCGACGTAATCCCTGCGATTTGATACCAGTTTTTGCCTTCAAAACTAAACACCGTCCAGAAGTTACCGCGACCAATTTTCGTTTCAGGGAAAATAAGCGGCATCAAATCAGGAGTCGCACCCGTATAAAGCGCATCTGTTGCCGTTTGGAACCAGCCTTCTAACAAATTCATAGTGTTAAGATCTGTCCAATAGACAATCGTTTCGCAGCCTGCAAGCAATCCGTCCGCCGCTGTACCTGCACAAGCAGAGAGCAAGCCATTGCCATCACCATGGCCTACTGCACCCGTACGCGCAACCAAGCCGTATTCCGCAGCTTTATCGCCGTTAATATCCCCAGGAAGAAAGCGATATTTATCGCGGAAGGTGTTGGTGGCGGCGCTATAGCCCTCCCACTGCGCGACCGTGGCGCGAATCTCTGCCGATTTGATCATATCCTGCCCGACGAGTACCCCGCCGATAATCAGGCCGATAATTACCAACACGATCGCTAACTCCACCAAGGTAAAGCCCTGCTCGCGGTGTTTGTGTTGCATTGTTTGTTTAGACATTTGTTTCGCTCCCCAGATTCATTTGCTTGTCTACATTTCATAGCTATCAAATAATATGATTGCAGGCTTCTTATTTTATCCATTACGACAAAATGATAATTGATTTAGTTATAGAAACAAAGTGTTACTAAAGTGTTAATTTAGTTATCTCAAGGAAATCTGCCATTTTCTGGCATATCGATGCTCAAGACTTCGTTTCTTTTTTTTAAGAAAAAATCCTTCTCACTTTGTGTTTTTAGACAATTTAATAAAATTTGATTGAAAATTACGCTTATTTTTATCCCTCTGCACACCAAAAATTTACTTTTGCCCCCCTAGAGTATAAAAAATATTTTAGGGTGTGGCATGAATTCAGACATTTTTACATTAGCGGGGGTGGAAGTTCCTTTGGGGCATCGTCGCAAAATTGATATTAGCGTGGCGAAGCTTTACGATTTTACGGGTATGAATGTGCCAGTTGAAGTCGTGCGCGGGGCGGAAGATGGGCCAGTGTTGTTCGTTTGTGCCGCAATTCATGGCGATGAGATTAATGGCGTAGAGATTGTTAAGCGCCTACTTAATCACCCTACGTTGCGCCGCATTAAGGGTACGCTGATTGCGGTGCCTATCGTTAATGTCTTTGGTTTTAATACCAAATCGCGCTATTTGCCCGATCGGCGCGATCTCAATCGGTCTTTTCCAGGTAATGCGGAAGGCTCGCTGGCCTCCCAGCTCGCGCATATGTTTCTCACCGAAATCGTCAGCAAATCCACGCATGGGATAGATTTGCATACAGGGGCGATTCATCGCAGTAATTTGCCGCAATTGCGCGGAGCGATGGACGATCCTGAAACGCGCCGCCTCGCTAATGCCTTTAATGTGCCCGTGATTATTAATTCTGCCTCCCGCGATGGATCGTTACGGGATGCAGCGCGTGAGCGTGGTATTCCCATTTTGCTGTATGAAGGCGGCGAGGCGTTACGGTTTAACGAACAAGTCATCCGCGTGGGGCTGCAAGGTGTCCTCTCTGTGATGCAAACGATTGGGATGCTTCCCCCCACTCTCCACCGCGATCGTCGCTATACGCCGTTTATGGCGCGCTCAAGCTATTGGACGCGCGCCCCCCATAGCGGCACATTGCTGCCCCGCCGCAATCTGGGCGATATGGTCGAAAAAGGTGAGCTATTGGGGATGGTGTCCGATCCGTTTGGTGAGCACCGCTTTCCGCTCCATGCCAGCCACGACGGTATTATTGTGGGGCAAACTATGCTGCCATTGGTGAATGATGGGGACGCCTGTTTCCACATAGCCACTAACGAAGAAGGCAAACAATTGCTCGAAGCCACCCCACCGCAAGAACTCGTCGGCGCGCAGATGGAGACGTTTGTGACCTAGAGTTCAGTTGTCAGAGTGTAGGGTTCAGTGCTATAGGTTCGCTGAACTCAACAACTGAACTCTGAACTCTCTCGTATGTCCACCCGCCTTTCCCGCTTACTTACACCCACTGCCAATCAGGCGGGGTGGTTGTTGTTTATGGTGATTAGCCTGTTGCTGCTCGCGGGCTATTTGGGTTATCAGGCGCAAATTAAAGCAGTGTTGGATCAACCCGCACTCTCGGCAAAAATTGGCAGGTTCCGCCTTTCGCCGTATATTTTCATCAAATCGCTATTGACCCTTTTTGTGGTGTTCTGGACGGCAGGGTTAATCAATAATTTTATTTCCAGACAGTTGCTTGCGTTTAAGGGGATGCGATCTTCCAGCCGCACACTCATTGCTAAATTTCTGAGTATTATTATTTATATTCTCTGCGGCCTTGTTTCGCTGCGGGTAATTGGGATTGACCTTACGGCACTAGCCGTTTTTGGCGGCGCGATTGGTATCGGGCTTGGGTTCGGTCTGCAAAAAATCACCTCGAATTTTATTAGCGGCCTGATTTTGCTGTTCGAGAAATCACTGCAGGTGGATGATTTGATCGAACTGGCTGACGGCACACAGGGGTATGTCCGTTTTATGGGGGCGCGCTATACGCTGGTTGAGGCTTTCGATGGCAAAGAGATTATGGTGCCGAATGAAGATTTCATTACGGCGCGGCTCACCAACCTCACTTATAATAGCAACAAAGCGCAGATTGAAGTGCGCGTCGGCGTGTCGTATCGCTCGGATCTGTCTATTGCCCAGCAAGCGATGATGGATGCCGCCAACGAACATCCCCGTTGCCTGCGTGACCCTGAACCTCGATGCTATCTCAATGACTTTGGTGATAATGCTGTGATTTTTTTGCTGCATTTCTGGGTGGAAGATGTCACAGAAGGGCGCTTCTCGCCGAAAAGTGATGTTATGTTTGCTATTTGGCGTAAATTTAACGAACGGGGTATCGAGCTTGCCTATCCGCAGCGCGATATTCATATTAAATCGGGCTGGCCCATCGCGCCCACAACTAAAGAGTAACTGATGTTAGAAGTTTTTACCGATCCCGCATTGCTTGCGAGCCTTGTTTCGCTTACCGCACTCGAAATTATTCTGGGGATTGATAACGTCGTTTTCATCGCCTTGGTGGTGCAACATTTGCCGCCTGCACAACGCGCCCGCGCCCGCATGGTGGGGCTGGGGCTGGCGTTATTTATGCGTATTGGCCTGCTGTTCAGTATCGTGTGGATACTGGGATTAAAAGAACCTTTCCTCACTTTGCTGGGGCATAGTTTTTCGGGCAAAGATTTGATGATGCTCGGCGGCGGATTATTTCTGATTTATAAGGCCACGGCCAGTATGCACGACGAAATGTCGGATGATTTCAAACATGAAGTCAAAACGCTTTCGGGCGGTTTTATTAAAACGATCATCCAAATCATTTTCATCGATTTTATTTTCTCATTTGATTCTGTGATCACGGCTGTCGGCATTACCGCACATGTGATGATCATCGTCATCGCGATGGTGATTGCGATGTTTGTGATGCTGGGCGCATCGGGCTATATCGCCGATTTTATCGACCGCCACCCCACTATCAAAATGCTGGCTTTGGCGTTTATTCTGATGATTGGCGTATTGCTCATGGGCGAGGGTATCGGCATAGATGTACCCAAAGGCTATATCTATTTTGGCATGGCCTTTTCACTCGGCGTGGAGGTGCTCAACATCATCGCCGTGGGCAGAAAGAAAAAGCGCAAACAAAGCGGGGCAGCGGCGACGATTGCGAAGGAGTAGATCTTAATCGCTGAAATATCGCGCCAAACCAAGCGTGAAGCTTTAGTGCCCGTGCAGGCGGGGAGCGAAGCTCGGGGGAGTATCCCCCTGCTACATAGTAGCGGCTAACGCCATCCCGTCATGCTGACCGAATTTCGCGGCAAATGCACCTTCGCCACGCTCGCGCGCTTCTTTTAACTTGTCGCGCAAATCGGCAGCATGGGCGGATGCTTGCGGCGCAGGGGCAACATCCATAGACGTTTGCGCTGCTACCGCAGGCGCTTCTTTTTTCGGTTCCACAGACTTAGTCACGTCCTGTTCATGGCGCAGATAGAGCGTATCCGCAATATCGGCAAAGGTTTTCGCAAGCCCTTGTTTATGCGCCTCTGGCAGCATTTTTAATCCTGTAGGCGA
>JBILIE010000233.1:0-2879 GCA_044350115.1 Rickettsiales bacterium | reverse complement strand
CGAAGTGGTGCCGCAGGAACAAATCCAAACCATCCAACATCTTGAAGGCGGCATCATCGAGAAAATCATGGTGGCGGAGGGCGATCGTGTGGTCAAAGGCCAGCCGATGATGCAGATGAATCTCACGCCCTCTATGGCCAATAAATCTGAACTCAAAATTCAGCTCGAAGCCAATCAGCTCAAAAAAGCAAGGCTCGAAGCAGAATCCGAAGGCGCAGAAACCTTCCGCTTTGGCAGCGAATTTGATTCCATCCGCACCGAAATGAAAAATGCGGAGATGCAGGCCTTCACAGGGCGGCAAGAAAAACTACAAAACGATACCGCGCAATTGCAGGAACAGCTCACCCAGCGCGAACTTGACCGCCAACAATTGCTCACCGAGCGCTCCTCTATCGGCAGCAATTTAGCACTACTGCGCGAGAAATATCGTATCTCTAGCGATTTAGTGAAAGACCAACTCACCTCGCGCCTCGATCACCTTCAACTCACCAGCAATATGAAAGAGCTTGAAGGACGTATGCGCGTGATCGATGTGGCGATTCCGCGCTCTGCCGTCGCACTGAAAGAGGCGGAAGAAAAACTCAAAGGCGCCCGCGTCGCCTTTCGCAACGCCGCTTTGCAAGAACTCAGCGATGTCAGCCAATCCATTGCGCGGATTCAAGAAGCGCTCACTAAAGCCAGCGACCAAGTGGCGCGCACCACCATCACCAGCCCATTAACAGGGGTGGTCAAAGCCCTCAAAACCCATACGATCGGCGGGGTCATTCAACCCGGTGAAGCGATTATGGAAATCGTTCCTGAAAGTAAAAACCTGATTATCGAAGCCAAACTCAACCCCAATGATGTCGGCTTTGTGCGCGTGGGGCAAAAGGTGCTGGTGAAAGTCAATACCTATGACTTCTCGCGTTATGGCGGGTTAGACGGCAAAGTAGAATCCGTCTCCGCCGATTCACTATTCGACCCCAACACCCATGCACCGTATTTTAAAGTGAAAATCCGCACCCATAAAACCTATCTCGGCGAATCCGTAGGCCAATCGCCCATCACGGCGGGGATGCAGGTGACGGCCGATATCAAAACAGGCAGCAAATCGGTGATGAGTTATCTGCTCAAACCCCTCCTCAAAATTCGCGATGAAGCTTTTCGGGAGCGATGAAAATGCTCATCTGCAAGTCTGGTTAGGTTGCTCCATGGCCAAAACATTACTCAAAATTTATCCCCGCGCTACTTTTCCTACAGGCTCTTTAAGTTAAGACGCGCAATGCTTGCCATGTGAGGATAATTTATCTAGGTTGTTCCCCTATGTTATTACGCCCTGTTACTTCTAACGATCACGCTGCGTTGATGGATCTTGCCCGTCAAGCAGGTTATGGTTTTACCTCACTACCGCAGGATGCGGAGGTGCTGGAGGCTAAAATCAAATGGTCAGAAAAAAGCTTTGCAGGCACACCGCCACGCCCGAATGAACATCGCTTTTTGTTCGTGCTGGAAGATACCGAAAACGGCAAAATCGTTGGCTCTACGGGTGTCAAATCGCATATCGGCCTTAGCAGCCCTTTTTATTCCTATAAAGTTTCTACCATCGTGCAGTCGAATCGTGAGATGAATATTTATTCGCTCAACAAAGTGCTGCATATGGTGAATGATTATACGGGCGCGAGCGAGATTGGTTCGCTATTCCTCACCCCCGAATATCGCCGCGATGGCCTTGGCAAATTCCTTTCCCGCAGCCGTTTTTTGATGATTGCGGAATATCCTGAATTATTCGATAAAATCGTGATTGCTGAAATGCGCGGCGTGCATGACACAGACGGAAACTCACCGTTTTACGATGCAATTGCGCGGCATTTCTTTAAAATGCCATTTAAGGATGCGGATTATATCAATGCCACCAAAGGCGGGCAGTTTATTGCCGATTTAATGCCCAAATATCCGATCTATCTCAGCTTCCTACCCGAAGAAGCGAAAACGGTGATTGGTGTGGTCAATGATGCGTCATTGCCTGCCCTCAAATTGTTGCAATATGAGGGCTTCACTTATGTTGGTTACGTCGATATTTTTGATGCAGGCCCCACGGTACGGGTCGATCGTGATCGTATCGCCACCGTCAAACAAAGCCGCAAATCAGAAATAGGCGAAATTGTGCAAGAAGTGCAGGGCGAGAGGGTGATGCTCGCAACCACCCAGCTTGCCAATCACCGCATGACACTGGCAGAGGTACAGCAGAAAGCCGATGGAAAGCTTATTATAGACAGTCACACCGCCGAGAAATTGCAAGTGAAAGCGGGCGATGTGCTGCGGTTTGCAGCTTAGGTTGCGGGCGGCGGCAACACTTCCACACTCTGCGGGTTATCAATCAAATGATAGAGATGCACCATCATCGCCACCCCCCAAAATGGTACGAGTAAATTGAGGAAGGGGATAGTGGAGGCAAAGACAATCAGCAATCCCGCCACCAGAATTTTCCCACGATGTTTCACCACCAGTTCGTGTGCAGCTTGGCGCCCAATATGTCGGCTACCCGCCATGGTGAAGAAGTAACGCCCGAGCATATAGCCGTTCATCACTGGAAAGGCGATGGGCAGCAGTGGCCAGAAAAGCGGAATCAGCAATAGCGGCGCGAAAACCAACAGATTGAGCAGCAGCATTTTGATGGCAAAGCGAATATCGTAGCGCACCTCCACCCAGAAAGGATGGCTCTGCCCAATGGCGAGTTTGGGATAGCGATATTTTTCGATTTTCTCGGCGATATATTCATCGAAGAAACTGGCGATAAACACCATCATCGACCAGAAAATGATGAATAGCGGAATAATAAACAGGCTGATGACCACACCCCATGCAAAAAAGTTCATCAGCGAGGCAAGAAAGCCAGACGA
>JBILIE010000168.1:0-4147 GCA_044350115.1 Rickettsiales bacterium | reverse complement strand
TCCGTTGGCAATTGCGGGATCAGCCATGCATCTACCGCCGCCACTCCCAGCACCAGCATCACAACCGATACCAGCGCGGTGATGCCGATGCAGGCAAAAAACAATTTAGGCATCCCTGGTGCACGGAGATCGTCGAATGCCTCAATGGCAGCGCGGATGACTAATTCCATAGAAGACCCCCTAATTATAAAACAAAAACGATGGAGTTCATCTTAACCGATGTATGCCCACATGTGAACTTATACCTATTACACGTAAAGAGTCAGTGGTCGTGCCAATCGCACTCGCCACCTTCTCCAGCGTAAGGCTTAATTCTCTGCGGCGCTGTTTTATTTGGTTGGTCATTTAGCTTTTCTTGCAGACTTTCCCACACACTACTGCCAGTACGGCGCCCAGCACCACACCAATCAATGTATTGCCGATAAGCCATTTGATCGCCATATCCATCGGAATCGGCATCCAAATGTAAGTACCAAAATCATTCGCGCCGAGCAGCAAACCAATCAGCAGACCAAATTTTGCGCCTTTCACCGGGCAAGTGATACCACCGCAAGACTTGCCCGCCCAACCGAACAATCCGGCAATCGCCAGCGCCATCAAACCTTTGCGAATCATGCAGAAGCCAAACAGACCTTGCATCTCCGCTTCACTGCGCCAGAGCGAGGCAGTGGCTTCATAATCCGGCATCATGTATATGCCGTGAAACAGCCATTCCAGCCCAAACATCACCGCAAAGGCCGTCACCGCCAAAATCACCACATGCTTAATCGGACAGCCGGAAATCGGGCAGCACAGACCTTCACTTTGATTGCAGCATTCTTTGTTTTCCATGAGGTTCTCCCTGTTTGACTATCTTTGCACCCTAGCCAGTCAGCTCAAGGCATGCAACCGTCACAAAAATGTAACAAAAATATTCTTTCAATATTGAGTGAGAGCATTGCATAACTCGCCATAATTTGTGGGCTATGGTATAAAGTTCTGTAACGGATGGAGGTTTTATGAGCAGCGCGCCATTTCAGCGGAATACGAGTTTCAACGACTGGCTGATCGCGGATCATGCGGCGCTGCATGCGCTGGATGATGTCGAAGATTTGTTCGACTGGCCGTCGCTTGAGCGCACGCTTTCGAAGCTGTATCCGAGTGCTGCGGGACGCCCGAGCCACCCGATTTTGATGTTGTTTCGCATCGTTTTGCTGCAACATTTGTACAAAATCACGAGCGATGTTCAGATGGAATCGATGCTGGCGCGTGACCTTCTCTTCCGCCGTTTCTGCGGGTTATCGGCGGACGGGCAACCGCCGTCGCACGACACGATCAGCCGTTTTCGCCGCGAACTCGCCGAGCACAAACTGTGGGAAAATCTGCTGGAGAACATCAACGCGCAGCTGAAGACCAAAGGCATTATCATCGCGGCTGGCCAGGTGAGCATTATGGATGCGACGATCATGGAAGCGCATCAAACGCAGGGTGAGACAAAGGATGACGAGGCCGGCTGGTGCGTAAAGAAAAATGCGAAAGGCAAAGAGACCGCGACCTATGGCTATAAACTGCACGCCAACTGCGACGAGGACGGGTTTATCATGAATCAGCGCGTGACCTCGGGCGAGGTATATGACGGCAGCATGCGCAAGAAATTGCTGACGGGCGAGGAGTCGCAGCTTTATGCCGACAGCGTGTATGACAGCAAGGAAGGCCGCGCGGATCTGGCCGAACGTGGTATCGAGAATCGCGTGCAACGCAAGGGCTGCCAGCATAAAAAACTGACGCAGGAGGATCACGATTGGAACACGCAAGTGGGCGTGATGCGTGCGAAAATCGAGCACCAGTTCGCGGAGTACAAGGAGCGTTACGGGCTGCGGCGCACGCGGTTTATGGGGCTTGCGATGAATGCGGTGCATGCAGGGCTTGCCGCCATCGCCCATAACCTGAAAAAAGCTGCGCGGTTTTATCAGCTCTACGGCCTGACAGATGCCGTAACCGCAGAATAACTGCGCCTAAAATCAACCAAAACCACAAAAAATACCCGAAAATTACAAAAACCTGCCACCCGGCGGGCGTCACAAAACGCCCTCAACTACCTGCCAACACTTGAAACCTCATTGTGCAATGGTCTCTGAGTCAAATACCGCAGCATAGCCGCACCCCTTTTGCCCTCTTTATCGGCTACAGTCTGGCACGGTGTCAGAACTCTGTTTTTCCCCGGCCGAGGATTACTTTTGGAGGACAAAAGGCTTCCTTATGGACGAAACAAAAAAATGGAGGAAGAGGCTAACAAAGAGCCCGCCCCCCCTGCCGCCAACCAAAACGGCGATGACACCATCGCCACGGATACCACCGCAACCGAGCGGTTTCCGCGCTGCAATGAAAATTGCAGCCCCACATGTTGGCTAACATGTGGCATGTTTGATCTCGAATTCGAGATCTAAGCATGCAAAAAACGGCCACTTCCCAAAGGGGGAGTGGTCGTTTCGTTTTAGAACTCCACACCATCCGCCATTTTCAGCAGCAGCAGTGCCGAGAGCTTGGCGCGTTCGGTGAGGGAGTCAACCAGCATAAACTCCTCATGGCTATGGATATTCCCGCCGCGCACGCCCAAAGTGTCGATATTGGGCAGGCCCGCCGCCGCAAGGTTATTGCCATCACAACAGCCGCCGCTGGGTTTATGCTGGATGGTCAGGCCGAGTTCCGCACCGCAGCTTTTCAGCAGCTCAAACAGCTTGTGGTTTTTCTTGCTTAAGGGTTTCGCGGGGCGGGTGAATTTTCCGTGACGGAAGATGTGGAAGCCCGCGCGTTGGTTAAACTCGGCAATCAGCGCATCGAATTGTTGTTCCACCCATGCCTGATCTTCCACTTTGGGCAGGCGCACATTCAGCCGCAGAATCGCCAAATCCGGCACGATATTCACCGCGCCACCACCTTCAATCTTGCCGGGGTTAATGGTCACGCCTTCGCGCTGACCATTGAGTGCATAAAGCCGTGCAATCAGCTCTCCTAGCCGCGCGATCGCATTACGCCCTTTATCAAAATCGCGCCCCGCATGCGCGGCCTTGCCACGCACCACAAACACAAAATTACCGCTGCCTTTTCGCTCACCTGCCAAGGTGCCGTCTGCCAAAGCAGGCTCATAAATCAGCCCCAGATGGTTGCGCGAAGCTGCTTCCAACAATAACGGATGCGATGACTGCGAGCCGATCTCTTCATCGGGATTAAACAGAATTTCCCAACCGATATTGCTGGCATAAGGGCTTTGCTCCAGAGCTTGCAACGCCGTCAGCATCACCACCAACCCGCCCTTCAAATCCGCCACACCGGGGCCATTCAGCGTGTTATCATCCAGCCAACGCACATCCTGAAACGCCGAATCTTTGGGAAACACCGTATCCATATGCCCGCAGAGGAATACCTGAATCGGCGCATCGGGACGTTTGCGAATCCGCAATGCTTCCGCCAGTGGAATCTGCTCAATCTCACCTTTGCTGCTGACGGTTTCCAATGGTGCAACAGGCAGCACTTCCGCCTCGCCGCCCAGCACCGCAAAGGCTTGCGCCAGTGCCTCGCGCATCCGCCGCACGCCTTCGATATGGTAGGAACCCGAATTGATCCGCGACCATGCGATCAGCGTCTGCACCATACTCTCATGCTGCGCATCAATCCAATCCAGCGAAGGCTGATGTTTACTGTTTGCTGACATACTCTCTCAGCGCATCACCCAATTTACTCATGCCCTCAGTCAGCTCCGCCTCGGTGATGTTGAGTGGCGGCAGGAAGCGCAACACATTCGGCCCCGCGACCAAAATCAACACACCATATTGCCGCGCTAGTTCCATAATTTCATTCGCTTTGCCGTGGAGTTCTGGCTTCAGCTCTGCGCCCACCATCAGGCCACGACCGCGCACTTCGGTGAAAATACCGAGTTCTTTTTGGAAACCTTCGAGCGTCGCGAAAAGTTGCTTGCTGCGTGCCACAATATTTTCTTGCAGCGCGGGGGTTTGCATTACGCGCAAAGCGGCGAGTGCTACTGATGTCGCCATCGGATTTCCACCAAAGGTAGTGCCATGCGAGCCAAATTGCAGCGTTTCCGCTGCCTTATCGCCCACCAATAACGCGCCGACGGGGAAGCCACAACCCAGCGCTTTTGCCATACTTA
>JBILIE010000075.1:0-7171 GCA_044350115.1 Rickettsiales bacterium | reverse complement strand
GCGATGTCTCATCAAGTAATCGGGCATCGGGTGGGTCGAGCAGTAAATCGGCAAAAGGGAGAGATTGTTGCGCGGCGAGTTGTTCATGCAAAGTAAGACTATTGCAGGCACCAGAACGATGCAGAATGGTTCCTAATTTACCGCCCGATTTTTGTTGAATGGCGAGGGCTTCTTTTAATTGTGCTGCTGTGATTTGCTTTTTTTGCAGCAATCGCTGACCCAGCATTCCTTGGTTCATGGTCGATACCAGAGCGAGAAGAGCGCGCCGCAGCCCGCCCCTGTGTTGTTACCGTCGATATGTTGAAACAACCCTGCTTGCAGCGCTACGGTTTCATTGAGTTGATAGACAGCAGAAAGCTGAGGTTTGAGGAGATCAAAATCATCTTCGCCACTTTGAGTGAAGGGAGTAATGGCTTTGCGGCTGGGGGTGTTGATGTATGAAAGCTGTGGGAGCAGCTGCCATTGATCGTTGAGTGTGAGCCCCAATGTAGCATCAAAGCGCAATTGGTCGCTTGGATCGCCCATGCGCTTGCGGTAAGCGGCTTCTAAGTTAATAAAATGGTTGTTGCCGAGCCATTCAAAGCTGTGTCCGCCCAGCAAGCGCAGCTCGCCATCGGTTTGCATAGCTCCACTTCTGGGGAGTAATTCATCGGTATAATAGCTAGGGAATTTAATGAGCGGTTGGAGAGAAACGACAGTGCTATCATCACTCCAAAGCCGCTGGCGCAGGAATAGCGTGGGGTCGCCAATGCCATAATTATTGCCGCTATCGGTGGCGGCAGTGCCTTGCACAAGGTTGAGCGCAACGCTCCCGCCGATGGTAGTACCCTCATTCAGACCATATTCCCCATAAGGATTTAGCTCGTATTTTGAGTAGCGCGGTTGTGGGCGGGTATTTCCGTTTGAGTCAAAAAACTCGGTAGTGCGGTAATAAAAAGCGTTTTGGTAGAGTTCCCATTTGTCAGCGGGGAGTGTCCATGCTGCAGCGAAAGTTAGGCGCGGTATCAGAAGCAGAAAGAGCAGGGCAGTGAA
Source organism: Rickettsiales bacterium (assembly GCA_044350115.1). Lineage (GTDB taxonomy): Bacteria > Pseudomonadota > Alphaproteobacteria > Rickettsiales > JALZUV01 > JBILIE01. Next base: position 6,139 of record JBILIE010000075.1, on the reverse strand, counting down.
AAATGTGCTCTGCTGTTTCATGATATTATTAATGCAACTTCTTCTCGACATCTGTCGTGGCTAGTTTGAGTAACTCTGCGCCGTAGCCGCTGGCGATGTGTTCGCTAACAACCACGCGGGCGGCACTTACGGCGATATCCACCACATGTTGCTGTACGGCTTGTACGGCCTTGGCTTCGGCCTGTGCGATGCGGGTCATGGCAAGGTTTTTGCGTTTTTCGAGTGAATCACGCAGTTCGGCTTCTGCTTTTTCTGCCATTAATTGTGCATCAGCTTTGGTTTGTTGCAGGATGCGCTCGGCTTCGTTAAGAGCATCTTTTTGCTTTTTCTGATAGGTCGCCAGAATTTCTTGCGCCTCGGCGCGTAGGCGCATCGCCTCCTCCAGCTCAGCCTTAATGTCGGCAGAACGCTTATCGAGGCCAGAAGTGATGAGCTTCCACAATGTTTTACCAGAGAGGAAAAAGAACAGCACGAAAGATACGGCTACCCAAAATACGGGATCTTGTGTCATTTCCATACTAAGCGACCTCTTTACTCAATTTTTGGACTGCTGCGCTCACGGCGCTTGCATCCACTTTTTTGTGCATCAGTGTTTCCAGAATCATCGAAGAAACTTCGCTGGCAACAGGAACCAGATTGCTCATGGCTGTTTCTGTGGCTTTGCTTATTTGCTTTTCTGCTTCTGTCATTTTAGCAGCGAGCATAGTCTCCAGCTCGCGGCTTTTTTCATCTGCATTGCGTTTGATCGTGGAGGTGACTTCCGCCAGCATGGTTTGCGATTGATTGCGCGCATTCTGCAAGCCAGATTCGTAAGTTTCCTTCGCTGCACTTGCATCTGCTTTCATCTTTGCAGCCGTATCCAGATCGTTCGCAATCCGCAGACGGCGCGTTTCCAGCACAGTATGAATGTTAGGCACAATCGAACGCGCCATCACCAAATACAGCACCACAAACGTGACCGCCAACCAGAATAACTGTGACGGAAACGAGGTAACATCAAGCTGGGGAAGCCCACCACTTTTCATTATAAACTCCGAATATTCTGAGTTGGGGGGCAAGCCCCCCAATCAAAAAATAAATTAGCCAATCATGATCATCGCGATTACGAATGCGAACAGACCCATTGCCTCAGCCAGTGCCGCACCGATAAAGGCATATTTTGCCATTTTAGGTTCAGCCGATGGGTTGCGAGCCACGCCTTCGAGCATCGAGCCAAATACTTTTCCTACCCCAAGAGCAGCACCAAGCATACCGAGAGTAGTGAGGCCAGCACCGATAAATTTCAAAGCTTCGTATTCCATGTTTTAGTCCTTTCAAGATTTTTAATGAGGGAGAGTTAGCGATAAAAGTGGATTAATGCAAATGGATTGCGTCGTTTAAATACACGCAAACCAAAACAGTAAAGATATAGGCTTGCAAGAACGCCACAACGAATTCAAACCCTGTGAGCGCGACCATGAATGCCAGCGGTGCCCAACCAAACATCACGCCAAGGCTAATCACAAAGCCTGCGATAATTTTAAGCATCGTGTGACCCGCCATCATATTTGCGCTCAGACGAATCGAGAGGCTGACAGGGCGGGAGAGATAAGAGAAAATTTCAATCACAATCATTAGCGGCGCGATGAGCATCGGCGTGCCTGAAGGTAGAAACAGACTGAAGAAGTGAAAGCCGTGGCGGATAAAGCCAAGCAAAGTGAGGAATAAGAACAGGAAGAGCGCTAGTGCGAAAGTGGTAATGATATGACTGGTGAAGGTAAAGGAATAAGGAACCATCCCCAATAAATTACCAAAAAGCACGAACATGAACATGCTGAATACCAGCGGGAAATAGCGCATACCCTCCGGCCCTGCCATATCTTTAATTTGGCTGGCGATAAAGGTATAGCTGAGTTCTGCAAGTGATTGCAAGCGACCAGGGATCATGGCTTTGCTGCGAATGCCGAGGCCTAAAAACAGCAGCACGCCCAGCATGGAAAGCACCATCCACAACGAAGCATTGGTGAAGCTGATATCGTACCCTGCAAAATAGAGTTCTTTTAGCGGATGCACTTCAAATTGTGCGAGGGGGCTGTGATGTTGTCCGGACAAGGTAACCTCTATGCTGCGTCTTTTTCGTTTTGTCGCTCAAATTGGCGGATAGTTCCCATCATGGTTTTGACACCTGCCGCTGTGCCGAAGCACAAGCAGAGTATCATCAGCCATGGGCGCGTATCCAGCCAACGGTCTAGTAGTAATCCAATGCCCACCCCGACCAGAACACCTGAAGCAAATTCTGCACCCAACCGTAAACCCATATTGGCGGTGGATCCTAGTTTCTGCTCAGATTCGCTCTTTGTTTTTTGGAGTTTCTTTTCAAACTCCTCCAAAGAAGGCATTTCCGGATCACGATGGTTCATTAACACTACCAGTCGATTGACGGCGCGGAATCTAAGAAGGAAGCATCCCCCTGTCAACCCATTACCGTATTATTTTGTTTCAGCAGCGAGTGCCGCGTCGATTGCAGTGGAAAATGTATCAATATCGCGGGCGCCCGTCACGGTTTCGCCATCCAATACAAAGAAGGGAGTGGAATTTACGCCGCTACCAATCGCATATTCACGGTTTTTGATGATTTTTTCTTCTAAAGCCTTGTCAGCAATGCATTGATCAAATTGTTCGTTGCTGACACCGCCGACTTGCGCCAGTACGCGCAGATTTTTAAGGAAATCAGCATCAAACGCCCATTGATCTTGTGCTTTGAGGATGGCTTTGACGAAATTCTGGCGTTTCTCGTTGCCTTCTACACAATAGACCAATTGAGTGGCACGCAAATCCTGCTCGTTGCGGATAAAGGAGTTGAGGTGAAGCTGCACTTTGTCTGTGTCGATATATTTGGCGATTAAATCAGGCAGAGTATCTGAATGAAAATGCGCGCAATGCGAGCAGGTGAAGGAGGCAAATTCTTTCATCACCAAGGGGGCATCCGCATTGCCGTAAGTGATAGCGGGGACGGTAGGCTCCGTAACTTTTTCGGCTGCTTTTTTAGCATCTTCGGGGTTTTTAAAGGGGGATCCAGCCCTTGCCGCTTCGGGGGTTGGTTGTTCTGCTGCCACATTGGTGGTCGTTTCTGCTTTAGGTTTTTTATCAATCGCGGTAGCGGCCATAAATGCGCCGCCTGCCAATAACACTATCAAACCTGCCCAAATTGCTTTTTTCATTGTCTCTCTCCGTGATTGAATATGCGCGGCAGGATAGCGACTTTTAGAGGTAAATCAAGCTTGCTCCAAGCGGATGCGATCAATGGCACGAAAGCCGAAATAAACCGCCATTTTCTCTAGCAATATCGGCTCCAGATGTTGAATTTCAAGGGCGAAGCCTTTTTCTACACGCAACGTTAGTGCGCCTTGTACATTTTGTTTTTGTGGAAATGTGAGCTGTTTAGGACGACATTTTTTGGCGGTTTCTTCGCCTACAATTTCCGCCCATTGGGTAAAGAGTCGTGCTTTGAGATAGCCATGTTTCTGCATCACTGGGGCAGTGACTTGTGCAAGGATTTTATCCATAGGCTGCGGGAAAAGGCCAGTAGTGCCGCCGTAGCGTTTGTTATAAGGCATGGGTTTGCTCCATCATTTCCCGCACTGGTCTGAAACTGCGGCGGTGATGCGGTGTGATACCTAGCCGAGTGAGCGCGGAGAGGTGTTCAGCGGTCGGGTATCCTGCATTGCGCTCCCAGCCATAGCCTGCATATTTTCCAGCTAGTTCCGTCATCATTCGATCGCGGGTAACTTTGGCGAGGATAGAAGCAGCGGCGATTGAAAGCGATTTTGCATCACCACCAATAAGGAAGGTGGCAGGGCAGGGCAGTAGCGTGGGTAATTTGTTGCCGTCTATGAGCGCATGTGTTGGAGAAATATGTAAGCCGCTTACTGCTCGTTGCATCGCCAGCAGGCTGGCTTGCAAGATGTTGATGTTATCAATTTCTTCTGCACTGGCACTGGCAATGGCATAGGAAATAGCGGAATTCTTGATGATCTCAAACAAGCTCTCACGCTTGGCATGGCTAAGTTTTTTGGAATCATTGATGCCAACGGGTATGTTGTCGGGGTCTAAGATCACCGCAGCGGCAACCACAGGCCCTACAATCGGCCCACGCCCAGCTTCATCCGCCCCAGCGACTAAGCCGCCTAGGGAGATTTCGTAATTGAAATCAGGTTTAGAGTGCATTTTTAGAGAAGGTGCGCTGACGCAATGCATCCGCAGCGTCTGCAATTTCTTGCTTGCCTGTTTGATAGAGCGGCCATGTGCCATCCAGCATGGCATGGACGGTATTATTGCCCATAATATCGCTGTAAATCCAATAATTATTAAGCACATTCAACACATATCCGCGTGTTTCGACAAATGGAATACTTTCCACAAATAACAGCGGATCATTTTTGTCGTTCATCTGCTCTTTCCAGCTAATGAGCGGGCGAGAACCCGCATTATAGGCGGCAATGAGATAGATGAGGTTGTCGCCAATCGCGGGCTGCTGTTGCAGGTGACGGATATATTGCTGACCCAGCGCAAGGCTTGTCGCGGGATCGTGCATCTGCGCTTCGAGATTGTCTGTATTGTAGCGAGCGCGGCGGAGCAAATAACGCGCTGTTTCGGGCATAATCTGCATCACCCCTGCGGCACCTGCATGGCTGCGTGCGCGGGAGTTAAAGCCAGATTCCTGACGCGCAATTGCAAATAGCAGGGAAGGATCCACTGCGTAACCATTGCGAGGGCGCAAATTAGGAGTGGGATAAAGTGCGTAGTTGATTTGTGGCACGCCATTTTTGGCTAAATCAGTCTCCATGCGGATTTGTGCAGCAGGAAGCTCTAGCAAATTAGCCAGTGCAAAAAGCTTAGTCTGTGTGCGTGTTGAAGCTGTCGGATAATACTGGCGAAGTTCTTGCTCAGCTTCGTCAGTGCGTCCTATTTCGTGCAATGCCATCATACGACGAATTATTGTACTGGAGCGCAAAAGCACTTCCATTTCTGAAGCTGTGAGGGTCGCTGTATTTTGAGTGTTGGACAGCTCTTGTTCAAGTGCTTTGCTGGCCTGAATACCATAGAAAGTATCGGGATACATTGCCGCTTGCTGCAAATAATGCATGGCGCGCTCTTTACCCTCTAGGCGTTTGGTGGCACGATACGCCCAGAAAGAAGCGGCGGCTTTATCGGCAATGCTTAGGTTAGGGCTGGCGGCATCTGCCATTGCCGAAAAGTTTTTATATGCTGCTTCGATGTTGCCTTGGTGCCAATGCCCAATGCCTGCAATCCAATTGAATGCAGGGAATTCTTTGCCAGAGCGCAGCGCACTGGCGTTAGCAAGGCTGGCAGCTTGAGCGTATTCGCCATGGTTGAAGAAGCTGCCCGCAATATACCAGCGCAATAAATCATAATCGCGGGAGCGGATGTTTCGTGTGCCATTTAGTGCCGCTAATGCGCTCAAACGGTTATCCGCAATCAGGCGTGAGCGGATTTCACTGCGCAGTGGCGAACCTTTTAAATGACGATTAATGAGCGCGGATCCAAAACGTTCAACATTGCGCGCATTATTGCTCTCAACACGGCTAGTTATTGCTTGTGAGGAAGTGGCCTTGTTTTTTACAAGCGAGTGCTTCACCCCTTTGCGTAATGCGAGAGAATGGATGGCATCCGCTTGCGGAAGGTCGTTGTAGCGTGCCAACCATACAGAAAGTTCCTTTGGCGTGCTTATATAGCGAGGGTGTAAATAGCGCTGCGCCTTCACATATCCCATTAAGAGAGGGTCGTTCAGTTGTGCGATTTTACGATTGGCGGTTTTCCACTCGCCCTTTTCCTGTAATTCAAAAATCTTGCGATACGTCAGATGATCTGTCGCGCTGAGAGTTGGCTCTGGCAAGGGTGCGGCTGTCATAGACTTGCGGAATTGTCTCGACAAAGGCGCCTCGTTTTGAACCCAAAACGCGGCAAGCGCGGTAGCGACAACAAGGCAAACCAAGGCAAATGCCAAGGAGGTGCGAGAAAAATTTTTCATTATCTGTTTGGTTACATGGCCACCTGAAATATGGTGGAGTAACGACCCTCTATTTTAAAAGCGGTGGGGCTTAAGCCCTCTATTGCTCGTTGAACTTTATCTATGTGT
>JBILIE010000074.1:0-7176 GCA_044350115.1 Rickettsiales bacterium | reverse complement strand
ACCAACGCTGTCACCAATTTTGTGATTATCTTTTCGGGTCTGCTCGCCCTACGGCTGTATCACAAACAGTTTCCCTTGCATGGCAGTCAACATCGCCTGAGCGTATTACTGCTTATTTTATTAGTGGTGATGATTGGCACAGGCAGCTTCCTCTATCACACTTTTGCCACGGAATGGGCGGGTTACGCCGATTTTATTCCTATTCTCATTTTCATTTATGTCTATCACGCCGTTTTTTTGCGACGAGTGCTGGCGATGGAATATCACAATGTACTGCTCTATATCCTCGCCTTTTTTGGCTTAAGTGTGGTCTGCAACGCTATTTGGGGACAGCGTGCGCTTAACGGCTCTGTCGGCTATCTTCCTGCGCTGCTTTCTTTTGCAACGGTCTGGGTGGCGATGAAACGGCTCAACCGCCCAGGCACAAGGCTTTTCGGCGGCACAGCGATTCTGTTTTTAGCCTCGGTCATTTTTCGCAGTATTGATAATAAAATCTGCGCCGTCTTCCCCACAGGCACCCATTTTATGTGGCATTTATGCAATTCCTGCGTGCTTTATCTGATGATGAAGCTGGTGATTCAGCTTCCCAATTTTTATTATCGCAAACAACGTGATAAAAAACACCTACGATAGGAGGAAACTATGCTAAAACAAATATGTACTGTGATTCTTTTTGGATTTCTCGCTGCCTGCAACACCATGGTAAGGTGTGGGGCGTGATATTCAAGCAGCAGGTCATGTGATTACGGGGGGAGCCGAAGATGGCCGCCAACAAATTAACAACCGGAATTAGCACTTATGCAAGATCTCCCTTTTCTCGAAAATTCGCAGCTCTACGCCATGCACGAAATGCAAAACGCGCTTATGTCGCCTGTTTCGATGCTTGCGAAAGCCAGCAAACACTTTTTCTTTAATCCCCTCAACCCGCTTTCTTATACGCAATCAGGCCGCCAGATGGCTGCTGCGAGCGAATTAATAGAACGTATTACGCGACGCTACGGCAAGCCCGTTTTTGGCATCACCGAAGTAGAAGTGAACGGCAAAAAAACAGCGATTACAGAAGAAATTGTCGATAGAAAAATCTTCTGCGATCTCATCCATTTCAAAAAAAATTCCACCGTTTCGCAGCCACAACTGCTCATCGTTGCGCCCATGTCGGGGCATTATGCCACCTTGCTGCGCGGCACAGTGCGCGACCTTCTCCCCTTTTGCGATGTATATATCACCGATTGGCAGGATGCCCGCGACATTCCACTGGATGGCGGCAAATTTGATCTGCATAGCTATGTCGATTACGTCATCGATTTCTTCAAACTGCTGGGGCCAGACACCCATGTGCTTGCCGTGTGCCAACCTTCTGTCCCCGTTATGGCCGCCGTTTCCGCGCTCAATGCGGCGAAAGATCCCGATTGCCCCCGCTCCATGACCCTCATCGGCGGCCCGATCGACACGCGGGAAGCGCCCACCAAAGTCAACCAACTCGCCAAAGACAAGCCGCTGGAGTGGTTCGAACAAAAAGTCATTAGCCGCGTGCCCATGAATTACCAAGGCGCATCACGCCGCGTTTACCCAGGCTTTTTGCAGCTCAAAGGCTTTATGTCGATGAACATGGACAAACACGTCGACGCGCATAAAAAACTATTCGATCATCTCGTTTCAGGCGATGGTGAAAGCGCCGAAGCCCACCGCGTATTCTACGACGAATACCTTGCTGTGATGGACATCACCGCCGATTTCTATCTACAAACCATTGTCGAAGTGTTCCAGAAACACTCGCTGCCCACGCATCAATTCATCTATCGCGACGAGAAAGTGCGTCCCGATTCTGTCACCCGCACTGCGCTACTCACGCTCGAAGGCGAGCTGGACGACATCTCTGGCGTAGGCCAAACTTTCGCCGCCCATAAAATTTGTTCAGGCCTGCCCGCTTCCATGAAACAACATTACATGCAAAAAGGCGTGGGGCATTACGGTATCTTCAACGGCCGCAAATTCCGCGACCATGTCGTTCCCGTCATTGTCGATTTCATCAAGAAGCACGATAAGACGAAGCGGAAATAGTACCGCCTGATTACGCTGCCAGCTTGATATTATGCCGCGTAAGATTCGTGGCCGCAGTGTAGAATGCCTGTATTTCTTCACTGCGTGCCTCTTCTGGCCACCAGCCTTCTTCCACATGCACTATCTCAAGCAGTGGCAACAGGTTCACGGGTCTCGCTTTTTCTTCCTCAAGCAAATCGTTCAGCGTTGATCTTGCCATCACCACATAAAGATAAAAATGCACGTTGATACGAATCCATCGCTGGTAAAAAGAAGTACGCCTCCCCTTGCTTATAACTTACAGGCTGATTCTTCACCAGCTTCTGCAAACAATGCGTACAATACATCATCGAAAATTCCATTTTTCTCTCCTTTCTTACGACAGGAAAGATAATCATAATCTTGGATAATGTAAATGAGAATGATTCTCAATATCAACTGCGCGTAAGCCGCTGCACAATCTCCGCTGCCACCCTGCCCGCTTCATCTAGGATGGCCGTGGGTTTCCAGTCGATACTCATATTCGCCGTAAGCGGCTGGGCAAGGCCAGCCTCAAACAAGCTCTCATGCATCGCCCGTAATTTCGGCGCGAGGCGGCCTTTGCGCGGAATATAAATAAACACAGGCTTGCCCGTGCCGCAGGCTTCGGCGCACATGCTCATCGAATCGCCCGTGACAATAATCGCCTCCGCTGCCCCCAAAAACGCATGATACGGATTCGGCGCCTCAGGCTCCCATAAAAACAACTCATGCTCTGCCGAAAGCGCCAGCCGCAAATAATCAGTCGCCTGTTTGCCCGTGCGGCGGCTATTGGTCACTAGCAACGAACCGCCTGCTGCAATCGCCATCCCACTTGCCAGCATTCCGAGCTCATGGAAATCTTCCAATTCATATTTTGCCGAAGCAGAATTCCCCCCCGCCAATACGGCAATGCGCGGGCATGGCAAATGCTCCAGTTTCGGCGCCCATTCCGCCGCCGCAACTTCTAATTTTTCTACCGTCACCCCATGCGGCGCACCCAAAGTAGCCACCATTCTGGGATGCACTTTCGGCTTGTCATGCTGCGGAATCGCCAACAGATCAAAATCGCGCAGGGGCGCATCAGGCCGCATCAAATACACCGTAAAACACTGCGGATTTTTCTTTTTAATATACCGCAACAATGGCACCAGCCGCCGCCCTGCGGCAATCACCACATCTGGCCACGGCGCCTGCAATTCCCCTCCGCCACTCATACGACTATTACCCAGCAAGCAATTAGGCATCCGCGCCCAGCGGTTCAAATCAATCCGCTTTTCCTCAAACCCCCAAGGCAATTTCGCCGCCACGCCAAGGCTCTGCGTGCGGTTGCCGGGTTTATCGTCCGTGAGAACCCAAATGCGGGGGGGAGTGTGCATCCGAGCAGGATAGAATGCGAAAGCCAGAATGTAAAACCCCCAAAAACGGCAACGCCGCCCCGAGACTTTTCCCGAGACGGCGTGCGACGGCTACTTTTCCTCCTCCGGCTCTTTGACCGGAGGAGGTTGTGTTCCCAGAAGCGGGTTACGCTCCTGAAACACTAATACAAGCAACCCCCATAAAGCCAGCCCGCAGGCCAGCTTTATGGGAAAGTGGGGCTCGCAGGGCAGCCATTCTGCCACCGCAGGAGCCACGCTTGCCACCTCCAAAAGCAGGAGGATGGCAAACGCGGCAAAGCCACGTATTAGTATGTTTTCTTTTGTCATAGTTTTTCAGACTATTAAAAAGTGAACAATTACACCCTCCATCACTCTCTTATTTCTTTCTGTGCCGCTCGCAAAAAGACTTCCTCGGGGAAGCTAAAAAATAAGAGTCTGGTGACTTCAGGCGCGGTGAATGCGGCAAATTAACACCGCCAGCCTATCAGACCCCCCCCCATTAACAAGTATTAATATATTAAACTTTTATGACAGTGGATCGCGCCGCCTAACTCCATGCCAGCCGCTTGCAAGCCCGCCAAGGTCATGCTAACACCATAATCATGAATTTTGTGGCACGCATTGGCAGGTTCTTCCTGCAATTTTTGGAATCGGTGGGGCGTCTGGCGCTTTTCGCGGGGCGCGGTGTGGGTGCGGGTTTCAGCCGTCCGTGGTATAACGGTCAAACCCTGCGGATGATGATTGAAATCGGTTATTACTCCCTGCCCGTCATTGGTCTTACCGCCATTTTTACAGGTGCGGTGCTGGCGCTGCAAAGCTATTCGGGCTTCTCACGCTTTTCGGCAGAAAGTTCGATTGCGATTGTGGTGGTGCTTTCCATCACGCGCGAACTGGGGCCTGTGATGGCGGGTTTGATGGTCGCAGGGCGCATCGGCGCCTCCTTCGCCGCCGAGATCGGCACGATGCGCGTAACCGAACAGATCGACGCACTCGAAACCCTCTCCACCAGCCCGTACAAATACCTCGTCTTCCCGCGTATTTTTGCAGGCCTGACCATGCTGCCGATTCTGGTGCTGATCGGCGATATTATTGGCGTGTTTGGTGGTTACCTCGTCAGCATCCACAAACTTGGCTTTGCCCCCGGCCCCTATCTCAACAGCACCTTTGAATTTCTGGAAACAAAAGACGTCGTGTCAGGCCTCACCAAAGCCGCCGTGTTTGGTTTTATCGTCTCACTGATGGGCTGCTATCATGGCTTCCACTCTGGCCGTGGCGCGCAAGGCGTGGGCATCGCCACCACCAATGCCGTCGTTTCCGCCTCGGTGCTGATTCTGCTCTCTAACTATATCGTGACGGAGCTTTTCTTTGGCCTCTAACCCAAAAATTCAAATCAAAAACCTCCACAAACGCTTTGGCGAAAAAGTCGTATTGGACGGTGTTGATCTCGAAATTGCCGAGCGTGAATCGCTGGTGATTATCGGCGGTTCGGGCACGGGCAAATCGGTTTTGCTCAAAAATGTTCTCGGCCTCATCCGCCCCGATAGCGGCGAAATTTTGGTCGATGGTCAATCCGTCATCGGCCTCTCCAGCACCGAACGCGTTCAGCTGATGCATAAATTCGGCATGTTGTTTCAAGGCGGCGCGCTGTTCGATAGTTTAAAGGTCTGGCAAAATATCGCCTTCGAACAATTCTACAACGACAAATGGGACGCATCCAAAGCCCGTAAACTGGCAGTAGAAAAACTCGAGGCCGTGGGACTCAGCGAGCGCGAGGCCGATCTCGTCCCCGCCGAACTCTCGGGCGGGATGCAAAAACGCGTCTCCCTCGCCCGTGCCATTTCGGCGAATCCTGAAATTATTTTCTTCGACGAACCCACCACAGGCCTCGACCCCATCATGGCCGATGTGATCAACGATCTCATCATCAAATGCACGAAAGAACTCGGCCTAACCACGCTCTCCATCACCCACGATATGCACAGCGCCACCAAAATCGCCGATAAAGTGGCGATGATCTATCAAGGCAAAATCCTCTGGCAAGGCGATGCGAAAGACGTGATGAATAGCGGCAATGACTATGTCGATCAATTCGTCCACGGCCGCGCCCACGGCCCGATTACAGATGAAAAGCTGAAGGCGTAATCTCTACACACCAATCACACGCATCGCACCCTCGCGATGGGTAAACACTCCCACATACTTTTGTCCATGATTCTAAAAGACACCATCACCGCGCCAGCAACTCCAGATTCCCACCAATCGCCGCTGTGTTAATCGTCACCGTGCGTTCGATGCAGAAGCGCGTGAGATAATGCGGGCCACCCGCTTTGGGGCCAGTACCGCTGAGGCCTTCGCCGCCGAAGGGTTGCACGCCGACGGTGGCACCGATCATGCTGCGGTTGATGTAGCAATTGCCTGCTTTAATCTGGCGTTGGAAGAGCTGCCAATGCTCCTCAATACGGCTGTGGAGGCCGAAGGTGAGGCCAAAGCCTGTGGCATTAATCCGCGTGGGCAGTTCTGCCAACTCGCTCGCTTTAAAGCGGATGATATGCAGAATCGGGCCGAAATGTTCTTCTGTCAGTACCCCAATATCGCTAATTTCAAAGGCATGCGGTGAGAGGAACGAGCCTGTTGCTGGCGCGTCCATCTTCGCCACAAATTTCGCCGAGTTCATCATCGCGTCGATATGCGCTTGCAAATTATCCCGCGCTTTCACATCAATCACAGGGCCAATGTCGGTCGCAAATTCGGCAGGGTTGCCGAGCTTCATTTCGCTCATCGCCGCCTTCAACATCTCAATCAAATGATCGGCGATTTCTTCCTGCACATAGAGCACACGCAGTGCCGAGCAACGCTGCCCTGCTGATCCAAAGGCCGAGAGCAAAATATCGTCCACCGCTTGTTCAATCAGCGCGGTGGAATCCACTACCATGCAATTCTGCCCGCCTGTTTCCGCAATCAGCGGTACAATCGCGCCCTCACGCGCCGCAAGGGTGCGATTAATGTGCAGCGCGGTAGGCACTGATCCAGTAAAACACACGCCTGCTGTACCATTGTGTTTAAGCAATGCTTCTCCCACGACCGAACCACGGCCAGGAACCAGCTGCAACGCCTCCAGCCCAATGCCCGCTTCATGCAATAACGCCACGGCACGCGCTGCAATGAGTGGCGTTTGATCCGCTGGTTTTGCTAACACGCAATTACCTGTCACCAACGCCGCCGCGACTTGACCTGTAAAAATCGCCAGCGGGAAATTCCACGGGCTGATGCAGACAAACACGCCGCGACCATGCAGATGCAATGTATTGCTCTCCCCCGTTGGCCCACGCAGCACTTCAGGCGCCATCAGCTTACGGCCTTGCATGGCGTAATAACGCAAAAAGTCGATCGCCTCGCGGATTTCTGCCACGGCATCGTTCAGCGTTTTTCCTGCTTCGCGCACACAAATCGCCATCAGTTCAAACTGATTCGCCTCAAACAAATCAGCGGCACGTTCGAGGATATCTGCACGCTCATCGACTGAGGTTGCTGCCCATCCAGGAAACGCTGCCTGCGCCCGCGTCATCATACTTTCCATCTGCATGGGGCTGGCTTGATATACGGTTCCCACCACTGCACCATCGGTAGGCGAAGTCACTTGCTTGCTCTCGCTGCCTGTCTTTTCTCCCGCCTCCCACGTCTTGTTCAGATGCGGCGTGAGTGCTTGCATAAAGCGTTCATGATCCGCCAAATTACCAAA
>JBILIE010000073.1:0-7207 GCA_044350115.1 Rickettsiales bacterium | reverse complement strand
TCTTGCACGGCGTTCTCTCTACCGAGGCTGTGCACTCGTGAGAAAATAAGTGCACAGCTATCTCCAGAGAAAAGTTTGGTATTGATTGTCTAAAAAACTAAAGTATTAGAAAAATTATTACTCAATGCGCTTTGCACGAACCAAATGTTGCGTGCCTTCTTTCCTCAAACCATCTTTGCAAATGTGAACACGCTCAAGTCTCAACCAAACACGTGTATCTGCCCATTCACCTTTCTCAACTGCCCATAGACTCCTAAATTCTAAACGAAGTGTACTACCGTCACTAGCTTTCTCACGAATTTCTAGAGATTCTTTTTGGCATCCATAATCATCTTGTGCATTAGCTACCATGGGCAAAAGTACAAGGAAAAGGCTAAACAATGCAAAAATTTTCATTCTAGTTCATTCCCTTTCCCAATTTTACGTGGGTCAATTGTAATTCCACGCAGCTTTCCCCATTCTAAAGATGCTCCATTTTGCGATAATTCTATACCATTACGTTCGAGTGCAGCGAGAAGACCTTGCAAGGTTGTGGGATTTGGATTCCGCTGATTTGCCTCAAATTCCTGTATGGATCGCAGTGAAACACCAGACTCTTTAGCTAAATCTGACTGTGACCAATTTAAAACCGCGCGCCCCGCTCGGCATTGTTCAGAAGTAATCATAAAACCCTATCTCTAGTTGCATACAATACGCAATATTGCATATTTTGTGCAATTCGTCAATCGGTCTTACGCCGCTAATTTAGATTTGCATCGGCCCTAGATTACAATGTTTTCTTCTGGCTGCTTCAGGATTCTGCGAGAGAAACTTCAAGAGGCTGGCGTAGCGCTCCCGACATTTCACAGTCAGTGAATTTAAACTGGCGTATTTCCTCACATTTTAGAAGTTCGCAAAGCTGCTGGAAATCCTGATTGAGCAACCCAATTCCTCGCCGATACCCATATTCGACGCATCAGCCCATGGGCGAATATCTCGTATCTAGGGTGCCTCAAAAATTTTTGGTATCCGCTTAAGCTCCAACCATAAAATGATGAAACTAAACAGATTAGGCTTTTTTTTACGCCGCTTCTTCCATGTCAGGCATCATGCCTAGGGCACGCAGGTAGGTCTCCAGTACCAGTTCTTGCTCTTGACGTTCTGCCATTTCCATTTTGCGCAATTTTACGACCTGACGCAGGGCTTTTGCATCATAGCCATTGCCTTTAGCTTCTGCATAAACTTCACGAATATCTGCGCCGATGGCCGCTTTCTCTTCTTCCAACTTCTCGATGCGCTCAATAATGCTGCGAAGTTGGTCTGCTGCGATACCGCCAAATTTTGTCATGATAGTCTCCTTTTGTTTGAATGGGGCTACTGCCCTAACCCCCTTAGCTCTCGCGCCTCGCACTTGCTCGGATTAGAGTATTATCAGGGCGTACACTGGGTATTTTAGCCTTTAAAGCATAGTTTTATGTATTTCGGAATATAAAAATGCTCGACTTATGTGATTTGTTTACATATAATAGTCGCCTTCTGAAGGGAGGTAATGGCTGTGATTGAAGTATCCGTACGTGATAATAACGTGGAGCAAGCGATGCGTGTTCTGAAAAAGAAGATGCAACGCGAAGGCGTTTTCCGTGAGATGAAAAAGCGTCGTCACTTTGAAAAGCCCTCCGAAGCGCGTGTTCGCAAAGCAGCAGAATCTGTTCGCCGCGCCCGCAAGTTGTCTCGCAAAATGAGCGATAACGACTAATATGGAATTTGATTCCGCCAGCGGGTGATGCTTCACAGTGTCGCTCGCTGGCGGTTTTGTTTTTTTAATAAAAGACTTATGCTTTTTTGCCAAGCAAGTGTGGGGCACAAAGTGTGGGGTTTGGGTAGTATCCCCATTCAAAAGAGAAAATAATGACTGAATCAAAAAAAACTACTGAGCCAAAACCAAAAGTCGCCGTGATTATGGGCAGTCAGTCTGATTGGGAAACCATGATGCATGCCTCGGAAATGCTGACGGAATTGGGTATCAAGCATGATTCCAGGATTGTTTCGGCGCATCGCACCCCCGATCGCTTATATGATTTTGCCAAGAAGGCAGAAAAAACAGGGTATCAAGTGATCATCGCTGCCGCAGGTGGCGCAGCGCATTTGCCGGGGATGACAGCAGCAATGACGCATTTGCCTGTGCTTGGCGTTCCCATCAAAAGCCGCACTTTAAGTGGGGTGGATAGTTTGCTTTCTATTGTGCAAATGCCATCGGGCGTTCCTGTGGGAACCTTGGCGATTGGCAAAGCAGGTGCGGTGAATGCTGCATTGCTTGCGGCTTCCATTTTATCGTTGCACGATAAGCTTTTACGCGACAAACTAAAAAAATTCCGTGCCGAACAAACGGCCGCAATTGCTGAGGAGCCGTCTGAATGAAACAAATAGCCCCTGGTTCGGTGATTGGTATTGTTGGCGGCGGTCAATTAGGCCGCATGATGGCAACCGCTGCCACGGAATTAGGCTATAAGGTTCATATCTACACACCAGAGCAGGGCGCGCCCGCAACACAAGCCGCATGGCGAACCACCACCGCTCCTTATGACGATGAGGATGTGCTGGAACATTTTGCTAAATCGGTGGATGTGGTGACGTTTGAATTTGAAAATATCCCGCATGATAGTTTGGCGGTATTGGAAAAATTTGTGCCCGTGAATCCCTCGCCAGATCTGCTGAAGATTTCGCAGAATCGCTTACGTGAGAAGAATTTTATCAACGCACAAGATATCCCCACGGCCAATTTCCATCGCGTTACCACGGCGGAAGAATTACAGCGCGCAGTGCAAAAGATCGGCATACCCGCGATTCTTAAAACGACAGAGCAAGGCTATGACGGTAAAGGCCAAGTGGCGATCAATACCGAGGAAGAGGCCGTTGCTGCATGGCAAAAGCTTGGCAATGTCGAATGCGTACTTGAACAAAAAATAGATTTCGTGATGGAAATTTCCGTCATCGTCGCACGTGGCGTGAATGGCCAATCAGCGTGCTACACCCCCGTTCACAACATTCATAAGAACCATATTTTAGATGTGACGTACGCACCTGCCAATATTAGCAAAGAGCTGATTACAGAAGCACGCCATATTGCACTTACCCTCGCTAAAGCAGCCAATCTGCGTGGATTGCTTGCAGTTGAAATGTTTGTGACCAAAGACAATAAAATTCTGGTCAACGAACTCGCCCCACGCCCGCATAATTCAGGGCATTGGACGATGGATGGTTGCATCACCAGCCAATTTGAACAAGCCATTCGCGCCGTTTGCGGTCTGCCACTCGGCAGCACCGAGCGCCTCTGCGAAGTGGAGATGAAAAACCTGATCGGTGACGATGTCGCGCAGTGGGAGGATTACATGAAACAACCCCACGCCAAAGTGCACCTCTACGGCAAAAAAGAAGCCCGCGCAGGTCGCAAAATGGGGCACGTGAATTTACTCAAACCCCATGTGGTGGAATAGACGCTAGGCGCGTAACACCGCGCCCAGTTTTCCTGCTGATTCAATAATCTTTTTCGATACCGTTTCGATTTCTGCATCGCTGAGTGTGTGATCCGCCGCTTGCAGCGTGACGGTGAGTGCAAGTGATTTCTTACCGTTTTCCACGCCCTTACCTTGATAGACATCGAATAATTGTAGGTTGCGGATAAGCGTTTTTTCACTGGCTTTCACCGAGCGCAGTAATTCACCCGCCGCTAGTTTTTCATCCACCACAAAGGCGAAATCACGATCAACGGGCTGGTAGTCGGATACTTCTAGCGCAGGGCGTGTGGTAGTTTTCTTTTTTGGCAGCGGAATGCAATCAACAAAAACCTCAAAAGCAGTGATGCGTTCGGGAGCGTCCATTTCTTGCAATAATGCGGGATGCAATTCACCAAAATGCGCGATGATTTGTTTGCCGAGTTTGAGGCTTCCAGAACGCCCTGGATGATACCACGCCGCCGCAGGAGTAACAATTTGCAAGGCAGGAGCGTCAAACCCAGTGGCCTCAATCGCCGCAATCACATCGGCTTTTGCATCGAAAGTATCAGCAGCACGTTCGCTCTGCAGGGGAGTTTTTTCAGTGTGAATACCGCAACGGATACCGCTTGCCATGAGATGTTGTTTGTCCGTGCCAATGCCGCTGAATTGCAAACCTAACTCAAATAACGCCACACTACGCTGACTGCGCGCAACATTACGTTTTGCGGCATCAATCAGGTTGGGCAATAAGCTTGGGCGCATCGTATCCAGCTCTGCACTGATCGGGTTCACCAGCTTGAGTGCAGCGTCGCTCCAACCAAATTGTACGGCGTAGTTTTCGGCAGTGAACGACCATGTGCAGGTTTCCATCAACCCGCGCATGGCGAGCATTTTGCGGATCGTCGTTTGGCGCTCTTGCGCGGGCGTTTTATAGGCAAAAGTGAGCGCGGCAGGCTTGGGCAGTGGCGTAATAGGGAGATTATCATAGCCATGTACGCGCAGGATTTCTTCGGCAATATCCGCTTCGCCCGCCACATCTTCGCGCCAGCTTGGAGGTGTGGCGGTTTCGCCGTTCACGGTAAAACCAAGCGCAGTGAGTATGCGTTTTTGTTCTGCTGCGGGAATTCCAAAACCCGCAAATTGTTGGATGCGTGCAAGGCGATAAGGCAAGGTGCGCTGCCATGTTTTGGCTTTGCCCGCTTGCGTGAACTTGCTCGCCGCACCACCGCATAAATCAAGAATCATCTGCGTGGCGCGCTCGGCCCCTTCTTGGAGAAAGGCAGGATCAACGCCGCGCTCAAAGCGATAGCGCGCATCAGAAAGAATCTGCAAGTCGCGGCCTGTGCGCGAGATACGCGTGGGTTCAAAATACGCCACTTCGAGAAAAACATCAGTCGTGGTTTCATCGCAACCTGTGCTAATGCCACCCATAATTCCGCCAAGGCCGATGACGCCTGAATCATCGCAAATCGCAATCGCATTATCGCCGAGGGTGTAGTTTTTATCGTTCAGCGCACGCAGATTTTCGCCGGCTTTGCTCGAGCGAACAGTAAGATTTCCCTGCAATTTTTTGACATCATACACATGCAACGGGCGACCAAGATCATACGAAAAATAATTGGTGATATCGACCAGCGCAGAAATCGGGCGCATACCGATGGCTTTCAAACGGCGTTGCATCCATTCGGGGCTATCGCCATTTTTGACGCCAGAAAGGGTGCAGCCGATAAATTCGTTGCACCCGCTATCTTCAATCGTAACGGTGACTTTACTATCGCCAGAGAGGTTTAATTGAGCCGCCGTCAATGCCTTGAGCGTACCAACACCCGCCGCTGCAAGGTCACGCGCTACACCGCGCACACCAAGGCAATCTGCACGATTGGGGGTGATGGCGATTTCGAAGATCGGATCATCCAGCCCCAAAACGCCGACGATAGATTCGCCAAGCACGGTATCTACAGGCAATTCGATAATCCCTGCAGAATCTTCGCCAAGGCCGAGTTCGGTAGCGGAACACAACATCCCATTGCTTTCCACCTCGCGGATTTTCGATTGCTTGATTTTGAGATCATTAGTAGGAATCACCACGCCAATGCTCGCCAATGCGACTTTAATCCCTGCCCGCGCATTAGGCGCACCGCAGACGATTTGCAAGATCTCCTTACCATTATTCACTTTGCACACGCGCAATTTATCTGCATTCGGATGCGGCAAAGCTTCCATAATCTCCGCCACAATAAACGGCTTCAGAACTGCCGCAGGGTCAGTGACACCCTCAACTTCCAGCCCCAGCGAAGTGAGAGCAGTGGAAAGCTCCTCCACCGTTGCCGTGGTTTCGAGATGTGATTTAAGCCAAGAGAGCGTGAATTTCATTTTTTAATCTCTAAGTTATTTGTATTTGCGAGCCGAAGGCGAAGCAATCCAGCACAGTGAGTGTGGATTGCCGCGCCGCCACGCCCCTCGCGAATGACGGAGTTGAAATAAGATGCGGAATATACGCAGAACTAGCAGCGTTGTCATCGTTCTTTCTAACTACTCAGTAAAAACATGATTCACAGCAATTGTAGCTCTTCACCAAATTTTACCGCGAAAGATAAAAGTTAAGATAAAATTAACGTTTTGGGGGTATGAGTGAAACAAGAGAGAAAATAATATGCTTATGTCTAAAATGGTGTTGCGGTTGAGAGATAATCGTGGGGCAGCGATGATTGAGGCTGCATTTATTTTACCGATCTTTTTTCTGCTTATTTTTACTGCTCTTGAATTTGGCATGATCATTTTTTATTCCTTTGTGCTGGAATCAGCAATGTTTGACGCTTCGCGTTTAGCAAAGGTGTCAGATAATTCACAGCAAACTGTTGCAGCCATCCGTCAATCTATTCAGGATCGTTCTTTCGGATTAATTCCTGCCAATGATGTGCTGATTACCACTAACCTGCAAGCGAACCTTGCTGAAAATTGGCAGAATGATCCAGCAGAGCAATGCACAGATGCAAATAATGTTATTCTTCCAGGAGAGTTTTGCCCCTGCAGCGTTGCGTGGTCAGACGCTAATGGTAATAATTTATGCGATATTGGCCCTCCACCGATTGTGCTGGAAGCTCCAGGCAATTTTGTGGAGTTTGTTGCTTTCTATAAAAAGCCGCTTTACAGCCCTATTGTTTCTTTTATAGCAAATTTAACGGGAAATCGGCGTGTATTGAGCGCAGCTGTAGTAGTAAGGAATGAGCCGTGAAGAAAAATTCATCTAATTCATTTTTAAGGCACGATAATGCTGGGGGGATCGCAATTGAATTCGCCTTGGTTTTACCTGTATTCCTAACACTATGCTTACCTGTGGTTGATTACGGTAGATACATCCTTTTGCAACAAAAGTTAGTGAAAGCCGCATCCTTTATGGCAGATGCTGTTTCGTTATCCTCCCCCATTAAAGCAGATACTACGCAAGCAGATATTGACGCTGATGGCCTTTATATCACGCAAACGGCTATTGCCGCTTCGGTCAATGCTATCAACACCCTTATGTTGCCTTTTACCCAAGAACAACAGGGGGGGGCTAACTTATATCAAGCCGTGATTACGCATGTTTATAAAGATGCCTCAGGTTCGCCTGCTTTGGGATGGCAGTTTGATAAAAATAGTCAGAGTTTTTATGATGGTACTCGGCAGTCTGATGTGGGCGTGATTGCTGGTGAAGGTGATATTGGTAGTCCAGCAAATATTCCTGCTGTTTT
>JBILIE010000268.1:0-2535 GCA_044350115.1 Rickettsiales bacterium | reverse complement strand
TCCGCTCCAGGTAGCTCAAATGCGCGGAGACCAGCGTTTAACAGAACAGCTTAATTATAGCCGCTTTGATGATAGCGATATTCACCCTACAGACTACGCAACTTATATGCGTCGCCCGCACTAATGTGCGGTCAGATGGTTATCGCCCCCTCATCACATGCCCAGACTATGCACAATATGCTCGGCGAGCATTTCGGAAGCCTTAGATAAGCCATCGCGCTTCATAAGCGCAATTTCCGCATCGGCCAATTCTGGCAATCTAATTTCATTCCTAATCGAATGAATACCAACAGGAAGCATATTGGCAGGTAACACCGTAATCCCCAAACCCGCTTTCACAGCGGCAATCGTTCCCGCAAGGCTAGGGCTGGTGTAACTGATACGCCACGGCTTTTTTGCCTTGTCGAGCGCCGCAAGTGCCCGCGCACGATAAATGCAAGGCTGTGGTGATAATACCAGCGAAAGCGGATCCTCTGGCTTATGACGATCAGATGCCGCCCATACCAGCGGCTCGCGCCACACTTTTGCCCCCATTTTTATTGCTTTTGGATCTCGCTTTACCAATATGACATCAAAATCCCCACGCCTAAATCCGTCAATCAAGTTCAGCGTCAGATCGCACGCTACATTTAATTGCACACGTGGATGATGCTGGCGAAAAGTGGCCAGCACTTCGGGCAAATAATGCGTGGCAAAATCCTCTGGCGTACCAAGGCGGATTTCCCCCTCTACATCAGGCTCTTTTAGGCGGCTATATACTTCCCACTGCATCTGCAAGATGCGCTTGGCGTAGCCAAAGAATATCTCTCCCTGATCGGTGAGCATCACCTTACGCTTGGATCGGTCAAAGAGCTGACACCCCAAACCTTCTTCCAGCTTTTTTATCTGTAGGCTGAGTGCGGATTGTGTGCGCCCCACCACCTCCGCTGCATGGCTAAAAGTACCCGTCTCCGCAATGGCAATAAAACTCTTTAGTTGAATGGTATCCAGTGTAAACGGCATAGCTTATTCATGATTATTTCTCATACTATATATTAAAACTATCAATTTTCAATATATAATACTTTATCATAATGTACTCTTGTTAACACCGACGAGACGGATAAAAGCGGTAATCCAGCCCTTTCTTCTCCTCATAACCACTCAACCAACTCATACACAGGAGTAATATAATGAAAAAATCAATACTGACACTCTCCGCACTCCTCTTGCTTGCCACACAAAGCCCAGCATGGGCGAACGAAAAAGACGAAGTGAATCAGGCTTTTGCTCAATGGCGCACATCACTCTCCAGCGGCAGCGCTGAAAATGTCGTAGCGCTCTATGAGAAGGATGCAGTTTTGCTGGCAACCCTCGCCGCAACGCCACTCACCACTCAAGAGCAGCGCATGGTATATTTTGCAACGCTCACGGCAAAACCAAAACTAGCTACAACGGTCACGGAGGAACATATCCGCCTGCTGGGCAAAAATGATGCGATTGTGAGTGGGTTGTATACTTTCAGTTTCGAAGAAAACGGTAAGAAAGTTGAAATCCCCGCACGGTTTTCTTTCGTTTATGAAAAAGAAAATGGTAAATGGATGATAATAGAGCATCATTCATCAAAAGTTCCACAGTCACTCTAAAAACGCTTTTCATACTGAATTGATTAGCTGTTTTCTCTCCCTATTCAATTAATTGGCGATTTGTCTGATGGGTAGTGTCATTGATTATCTTGAGTGCTCCAGATTACCAATGACACTACCCCACTGTTACAAAATGATGACAAGATTTAATCTTTCTGCGATACACTCCTTTTCGTGAGGCTGGCATATTGGGATATCTCTGCTATGACTGACCCCATTATCAACAGGAAAATTGCATGACCGCATCGCATCTCGTCGTCGTAGAATCACCCGCTAAGGCGAAGACTATTAATCAATATCTCGGCAAGGATTATGAAGTGCTTGCCAGCTTTGGCCATGTGCGCGACCTACCGTCTAAAGACGGCTCAGTTCGCCCTGACGAAGATTTTGCGATGACGTATGAGGTCGATTCCGATTCTGCCAAACATGTGATTGCGATTGCCAAAGCCGTCAAAGGCGTGGACACCCTCTATCTCGCAACCGACCCTGACCGTGAAGGGGAAGCGATTAGCTGGCATATTCTCGAAGCATTGAAAGAACGTAAGGCACTGAGCAAAAATACAGTGGTGAAGCGTATTGCCTTTAACGCAATTACTAAATCTGCGGTGACGCAAGCCATCCAAAATCCGCGTGATATTGATATGGATTTGGTCAATGCCCAGCAAGCTCGGCGTGCGCTGGATTATCTGGTAGGATTCACGCTTTCGCCTATTTTATGGCGCAAACTTCCGGGGAGTAAATCGGCGGGACGTGTGCAGTCTGTGGCGCTGCGTTTGGTGTGTGACCGTGAAGCGGAGATCGAAAAATTTATCACCGAAGAATACTGGGATATCAGCGCAACGCTGAAAAAATCAAATAACGTCACACTCGAAGCGCGTTTGACTCATTATAATGGCGAGAAGCTGCAGAA
>JBILIE010000267.1:0-2544 GCA_044350115.1 Rickettsiales bacterium | reverse complement strand
AGGCACTGTTGCTTGAAGCGAACCTCATCCGCAAACTCAAGCCGCGCTATAATATTTTACTGCGCGACGATAAAAGCTTTCCCTATCTGCTGCTTTCCGCCCATGATTTCCCGCAGCTCCGCAGTCATCGTGGCGTAAAGACGGAGAAGGGCGATTATTTTGGCCCCTTTGCTTCGGCCAAAGAACTGCATCAATCTATCGAACATCTCCAGCGCGTGCTGCTGCTGCGCCCCTGCAAAGACAGCTTTTTTAATGCGCGGAAGCGCCCGTGTTTGCAATATCAAATCAAGCTTTGTTCGGCTCCCTGTGTGGGTCTCATCAGCCAAGAGGATTACGCCAAATCAGTGAACGAAGCCAAAAAACTGTTGCGAGGCCAGAGCCGCGCAGTGCAGGAAGCGTTACTCATTGAAATGCAGGCCGCGAGCGAGGCGATGGAATATGAAAAAGCTGCGAATCTGCGTGACCGTCTTAAAGCCCTCACCCGTATTCAGCAAGAACAAGGCCTGCAAGTCCCCAGCATCGACGAGGCCGATATTGTCGCGCTAGCACGGGAGGGTACCACCGCCTGTGTGCAGGTTTTTCTCTATCGCGGCGGGCAGAATTTTGGCAATTTACCCTATTTCCTCACCTGCTCGTCCGAACAATCGGACGGCGAATTGCTGGCCGCTTTCTTGCCCCAATTTTATCAGCAACACGAAGCGCCCAAACTGGTTTTGCTCAGCACCGCTCCCGACGAATCGGACTGGCTGGAATCCGCCCTTAAAACCACTCTCGCCGTTCCCCAACGCGGCGAAAAACGCGAGGTGGTGGAACAGGCATTGAAAAACGCCGCACAAGCCCTGCGCCGCAAACGCGACGAGAATTTAAAAGAAGCCGCTCTGCTCGAAGGTGTCGCCAAAATTTTCAACCTCCCCGCCCCGCCCAAACGCATCGAGGTTTACGACAACAGCCATATCAGCGGAACCCATGCCGCAGGCGGAATGATCGTTGCTGGCTCTGACGGATTGATGAAAAAAGAATACCGCAAATTCACCATCAAAACCGCCGCAGGCGACGACGATTTCGCGATGATGCGCGAGGTACTGGGGCGCAGGCTCAGGCCACCGCTGGCCTCCACACCCGACCTCCTCCTTATCGACGGCGGTGCCGGCCAGCTCTCCGCCGCGCTGGATGTATTGAATGAACTCGGCCTCTCCATCCCCGTCGTCGGCATCGCCAAAGGCCCCGACCGCAACGCAGGGCGCGAGCGGTTTTTTATGCCGAACACACCTGATTTTCAATTGGCAATCGACGATCCTATTTTGCACTATCTGCAACGCCTGCGCGACGAAGTGCATCGCTACGCCATCGGCACCCACCGCGCCAAACGCTCCGCCGCGATCACAAAATCCGAATTAGACACCCTCACAGGCATCGGCGCCAAGCGTAAAAAAGCGCTGCTGCACCACTTCGGCTCCTCCCGCGCCGTCGCCAATGCCAGCATCGACGAAATCGCACAAGTCGAAGGCATCAGCGACAAAATCGCCCAAAGTATCTGGGGGCATTTTCACGGGTAAGGCATTCTTTGCAGAGCGACTTTTATTAGTGAAACTGCACGATATCGAGGTTTGGACCGGCAGCATTAAGCTGTAACGTAAGGTGGGCGAGAAGCCATGCCGTATCAACATTTTCCAGCGTAATCCAATTTTCATAATGCGCCTGATCATAATAATGAATCACGGCATCGTTACCATCCATAAACGCGTCCACCCACATACCGTCTATTTTTTCGATTTTTAGGTAATCCACCCCCTTCTCAAAGTCGGTGATAACCGAATTATGAGCAATATCGCCCGTCTGTGTCAGCGCGAGATAGAAAACATCAATGCCCTCACCACCCGTCAGTGTATCCTGACCGCCTGTAGTGAATAACACGTCTCCGCCGCCGGAGCCGAAGGCCACATCATTGCCATTACCCATTTTCACGACATCATTTCCATTGCCACCATCGAGGATATTATCGCCACTCTCTCCCTCAAGAAAATCATTGCCGCTTCCCCCATTGATTGAGTCGTTGCCCTCGCCACCGAACACTGTGTCGTTGCCTTCTTCACCGTAAACGGTGTCGTTGCCCTGCGAGGCATAAATCAGATCGCTGCCCCTATCTTCTCCCCAAACAGAGGAAATCACCTGCCCCAACCCATTAAAATACGTGCCTGCAGAATCTCCATAAATCAAATCATCGCCAGCACCTGCGAACACTGTATCATCACCAGTTCCGGCATAAATCGTGTTGTTGCCACCTACATCATAGATGTAATCGTTTCCAGAGAAGGCAAAGATAGTTTCTGTTTTAATTGAGCCATAGAGCGAATCGTCGAGGTTGGTGCCATAGATGAAAAGGGGCATAAATTAGTTTTTCCTGCTACTATTATCATTTCAACCATTACTTAGTACCCACTACTTAATAATAGTTAACATATGTAGCACGGGTGTGGGAAGCAGAGCAATATCAAACGTGTGCCTTCACAAAAGCTTCGCACCTTTGTAACAGAACGATCATAT
>JBILIE010000072.1:0-7385 GCA_044350115.1 Rickettsiales bacterium | reverse complement strand
TTTCCCTTTCCACCAACTATCCATTATGGGATTTGTAGAGGTGCTGCCGAAACTCCCTGCGCTGCTGCGCCGCATCGCTCAGACGGTGCGCGAAATTGTGCAACTGCAACCGCGCTGTATTGTGACGATTGACTCCCCCGGATTCAACTTCCGCATCGCCGAAAAACTTCGCAAACATGCTTATGGCAAACATCTTAAACTCGTGCATTACGTTGCGCCGACGGTCTGGGCGTATAAGCCAGAACGCGCCCAAAAAATGCGGGCGCTATTTGATTATCTAATGGTAGTGCTGCCGTTTGAGCCGCCTTATTTCGAGCGTGTGGGGCTGCCTTGTAGCTTTGTTGGGCATCCAATTGTAGAGGAATGGCGCGAGCATAAAGGCGATGGCGCCCATTTCCGTGAAACCTATGCGCTGGATGCGGATTTACCGATTCTGACACTTTTACCCGGCAGTCGTCGCGGCGAAATCAAACGTCATCTGCCTATTTTTGCGCAAGTGGTGCAGCGTCTGCGTTTTAGCTATCCGCAAATGATAACGGTAATCGCCACGCCCAGCCATCTCGCCGCAGAGATCAAGGATCAACTTGCCCGCATGAACTGGCCGCTAAAAGTGGTGTTAATACACGATGATGCCGTGAAACGGGACGCCTTCGCCGCCTCCAGCCTCGCGCTCACCAAATCGGGCACGGTAACACTCGAACTCGCACTGGCAGGCGTACCGATGATTGTAACCTATCAAACCTCCAGCCTCTCTGCATGGCTGCTACGGCGGATGCTTCGCATTAAATATGTGACGCTGATTAATCTACTGCTCGACAGACCGCTCATCCCCGAATTGTTGCAGGAAAACTGCAACGCAGTGGAGCTGACCAAAGCGGTGGAAGAACTGCTCGGCAACCCCAAAGCCCGTGGCCAACAAAAAGAAGGCGCCCAAGCCGCCCTCGCTCTGCTGCGCGGGAACCTTACTGAAACACCCAGCGAACAAGCCGCAAAAGTAGTGTTGGATATAATGGGGAAGCAGCATGACTGAAATCATCAACCTACGCCAGAAACGCAAAGAAAAACTCCGCAGCGAAAAAGATAAAAACGCTACCGCTAATCGTGCCAAACATGGCCGCACCAAGGCTGAAAGAGAAAAAGAAAAACTCCTCGCCGAACGCGCCAAACATCATCTCGAAGGCCACAAACGCGAGCAGGAGAAAGAGGAGGATTAAGGTTTAACCTCCTCCCCTCTCCCATTTTTCACAAATCGTGTAGAGAGCATACCCGCCATGGATCAGCCATCAAACACGCAGTTTTTTGGCATAAATCAAAAATTCCGTATTTCCCTTAGGGCCAAGGATGGGGCTGGGGGTGATACCCACCACTGTCCATCCCTCCGATGCGTTTAGCCATTCGGTGATGTCATTGCATACCCGCTCATGCAATGCGGGATCGGTAATCACGCCGTTTCCCACATCCTCACGCCCAACTTCAAATTGTGGTTTGATGAGGGCGAGCAGCCAACCGCCTGCTTTAACCAACTCCAACACTGCGGGCAGCACTGTTTTCAAACTGATAAAACTGGCATCGCACACCACGCCATCCAACGGATCGGGAAGATGTTCAGCATTCAAATGCCGCGCATTGGTTTTTTCCATCACCACCACACGCGCATCACGGCGGAGCTTATCGGCAAGCTGGCCGTAACCTACATCCACTGCATAGACTTTCATCGCTTCATGGGTAAGCAGTACATCCGTAAAGCCGCCCGTAGAAGCACCAATATCAGCAATAATCTGACCTTGTGGCTGAATGCTAAAATGTTCGATTCCCTGCATCAGCTTCATCCCGCCGCGTGAAACCCATGGATGCAGCTTTTCTTTAAGCTGTACTTCAAAATCAGGGTATAGCTGGTGCCCCGCTTTGGTCAGGGGGCGGCGGTTGCTGTCCAGCACTTTCCCCGCCAGAATCAATGATTGGGCTTGGGTTCGGTTGCTCACCAACCCCTGCTCCACCATCAACTGATCCAGCCGGATTTTCGGGTTCTTTAGCGGGAAGTGCTTCGGGGGCTTTGAGGACATCCAATACTTTTGGCAGTGCCACACCGCTTTGGTCAAGCGTATTCAACAGTTTACCTAATGCTTCTGGCGATTTATTGTTTTTGAGATCCTTCCATTCGTCTTTCAGAGCATCTTTTTGATCTTCCAGCCCTTTGATTACCGCCTCGCCTTCGCGCTTTAGAATCTTGATATTCTCTTTGGCTTTTTCTGGGTTTTGCAGCGCATCCATCACTGCACCTTTGGCATCAGGCCGCACTGAGATATTTTCAAACCGTCCTATAATTTTTAGCGGCACCAGCAACCCTGCCGCCTGCCCCGCTTCGGTGTTTTCTGTGTTAAATTGCGGAGCCAATTTAGGCCGCAAACGCAAATCTACATGTTTATTACCCATATCGATATTCCCCGAAACTTCCGCTAATAATTCCTGCGCGCGCAGGAAGCCTTCCTGCACCGAAATCACGCCATTATCAGCCAAAAATTGTAATTTGATATTCGCATTGCTGGTGGATTCTGCCGCGCCTGTTTTGGGTAAAATATTGCGGAATAATTTGGGAAGAGAAAAGCCATCCACCTGACCTTCTGGCACTAAAATCTTACCACCACCTTGCAGATTTTGCATCCAACTCCGCAGAGATTTTCCTGTTGAAGCGAAGGCAACCTCACCCTGCATTGCCCCACGCAAACGTGAGCGCTCCAACGCCATATTGATCAGCTTCTCGCTTTCAATATTCTGAAAGTTAAGCTGCGATTGCAAGCTTCCTGCAGCACTCACCGCCAGTTTTCCATTGGCCACACCGCCGAGTGTATTCACATTTTCTAAATCCAGTTGCAGATTCCCGCTTTGATTGTGCATCTTCATCCGCACATCTTCATAAGTAAGCGATTCGGTAATCAGCTCGCCCAGCGCCACCTCCATCTGCATCGAAAACTGTTGTAGAAAGCTTAGATCAATCGGCGTATTATCCCAATCACGGCTCACATCTTCCGCGCTCGCGGTAACAACGCCGCCTTCTGCTGCTTGTTTACCTTTCCACGTTGCATAATCAAATTTTGGTAAATTCAACTTGCCGTTAATGGCAATATTTTTCTTGCCCCAATCAAAACCAAGCTTTCCGTTAATCTGATGCCCGTCATACTGAATTTCAACGGGATTCATAGCGATGCTGCGCTTGGTGATTTCAGCATTCATCGATTCCATCACCAGCGATTGATCAGGCAGCTTCGCATTATTCTTAATCGATTTTGCAAATTCTGAGAGCGAGCTAATCCCTAGATTCAGCTTACCTTTCAGCGCCAGAGTATTCGCAATATCTTTCGGCTGGGCATGGAGAGTGCCATTAAATTCCACCTTTGCTTGCGGCTGCTGCAGCGTCAGTTCCAACGCTGAAGTTCCGCCCTGCCACCATGCCAGCGGGTCTTGCATCGCCAGCGCCACATTCCACATCGCCGCCTGATATTGCATGTTGCTGCGGAAGGTCAGTTGATTATCCGCCCATTCTGCCGATACGTCCTGCGCCGCGATATTCTGCCCCTTTAATAACATATGCAAATCGGCTTTATCTAACGACACTTTGCCGATGTTATAAGTGAAGGAGGGCGCATTCTTGCTGGCTTTCTCTTGCGATTCGGGTGAGGAGGCTGCGCTCGCTTTCATCGTCCAATTGGCTTTACCTGTACGATCTTCTTCCAGCCAAATTTCTGGCGCGGTTAGCGACAATGCTGATATTTTGACTTGTTTTGAAAGCAGCGGCAACGCCTCTACCTCCAGCTCTAATTTACCAATTTGAGCCAAATAGGGGCTAGTGAAACCAGAGGGATTATCCACCCGCACGCCTTCCAGCTTCAGCACCACTTGTGGCAGCAACGCAAAGGAAACATCCCCCGCAATCGTCACTTTATGCCCTGTTTTTTCCTGCAAAAAGTTCAGTGCTGCTTTTTTGTATTCTTCCAGCGGAATAAAAAACGGCACCGTGAGCGCCGTCACCAGCGCCATGATAATGAGAGTGAAGAAGGTAATGAGGAGCTTTTTCATGCCTCCTTCTTACCGTACCAGAGGGGGCGGGTCAAAGAGTTGTCGCCTAGGTTGATAATGCTTATCTGAACAGCTTAGTCAAACCTCCCACTGCTTTTCCACCAATTTGTTCTGGTGTCCAGCCACGGCTATTGAAGAAATTACGGAAATCGTCGCTGGAACCGCTAATATTCAATCCACCTTGTGAGAGCTGCGAGGCAAGTTGCGGCACAAACTTGCCATATTGCACCATTAAATAAGAAGACATGAGGAAGAATAACAGATCAATCATCTCAATCGGAAATTGAATATTGGCGTTTACGATATTACCATACAGCCCCCAATCGACAGTTCTGGGCTGGATTTCCACACCGTTTACCTTATCTGCATAGAACCAATAAACAGGAATTGGGGTTGCGGAAAAAAGAGTGCCTCTATACCCCCAACACCAATCAACTCTAAATAAATTTGAGAGAGAAGACGTAATCATCACAATAAAGAAGGCAAGGAACGAAAAGAGCAGCACGGGTTGCAACATGAAATTGATGATCATATTCAGCCAGCCTTCAAAAAGTTTTGCCGTGCGCTGAAATAATAAAAAGATAAAAAACAAAGGCGCAAGGGCGAATAGAAACCAAAGCCCAACAATACACTTCACATACACAAACATGGCCTGACAAATCGCCATCATCAGGCTAAAGCCAGCCCAGATAAGCAACAAGCCCATTACCACACCATAAATACCAGAACCCATAACTCCCAAAATAGTCACTGCAAATTTGGCGGAAAATATCAGGGACATTGGCATCCCCAGAATACCCAGAGGTTCGGTTAATTGCTGAAGTTGTGTAGCCGCCGTTTGCGTAGCAGGGGTCGTTTGTTGCACTGCCCCTGCTGCACCGCTAAGAAATACTCCGACTAATTCAAGCATGGTGTTAAAGAAAAACTTAGCAAATGTTTCGCTAAAGAACGTCCACCCTCCCGTAGGGGAGGCAATCCAAACGACTATCCCTATTTTCACAATACGCATCATCACTGTGCCTGGGCGCAAATTCTCAAGGTCAAATACAATCATCACGCCATACATCACCACCACTAATATAATCGAGGCACTGAGGATACTTTGGTAGTTAGAGTTTTTAATAATGCCCGTATAAAGAGCCTCGCTCGTTGTTTGCAGCAATCCTACAATGCTCGACATAATCGCAGTGATAAGGCCGCTATTGGTTGCGCTTAAAGCGCTAGCCGCAAACTGGCTGGTACAATAGGCAAAGGCATGATCAACACCGAGTATATAAAAGAGCATGGAAAACAGAAATACGCTCGCCCAACGGTGTTGGTGCACATAGTGTGGTATCCATGTTGACATGTTAATCTTATTCATTATCTGTCCTTCCATTCCAAACACCTTTTCCGAAGCTCTCGATAACGCCCAAACCTGCGCGCTGCGCAAAACTTTGTTTCTTGGCGTCACCCTTGCCGCTTTTAGCATCTTTATGTTGTTTAAGTGTTCTTCTCCAGTTTTGCTCAGCATTTTGCAGCCCTTTTTCAAACCGTTGCGTCAAGCTCTTGCCGCCAATCACAGGGCTAGAAAACCCTAAGCTCTGCCCTGGTGCACCGCAAATTCCCTTAACCAGACCAGGCACATGGGCAATAAATTTAAAGAAGGTTCCACATAATACTAATACCGATCCGACATAGCCAAGCAGTTGCATCAAACGATGATCGTGCTGATTATCCTGCGATGGCAATGTCCCTGCGGGCACTAATTGATCCGACGTATTCGGGCGATTAAGTTCCAAACGTGTTGAACTTCCCCCTCCTAAATCTAGGCTATTATTTTCTAAATCTGTTCCTGATCTATCTAAGGAAGATCTATCTGCTTTTTGGAATTCACAGGCCGCTTTCTGGAAAGCCAGAAATTTATTTCGATAGGCAGAGGGATCCTGATTATTTTTCATTGCATCGAATGCCTTCTTCAGGGCGTCTTTGCATTTAGCAGGATCGGTGCATATATTTTCTGCGCCATCCACTACTTCTTTAGAGTGGTTTACTACCCCTGCTTTGCCGCAATCCTGACTTTGATACGAATAACTCGTGGCATCCCCCTCAAGCTTCGGCATGTCCGAGTTCTTATCGGTGCGGTAAAGCCCTCTAATTTTTTCATTCTGCTTGTCCACCGAATCTGAATAACTAAAGCCCAGAATTTCGGCAGGAGTTAAAATAGCTTTTTGTGCACCTGCGGGGATAGGCTCCCCTGCTTTTATGACACTCACTACAGACTCATTCCTAATGGCATCGTAGGTGACGTAGGTGGTTTCGCCTAATTTTGTGGTGCTACCATTCATCATCACGCCGTCTAGAATAGTGATAGCGAATAACAGAAAACCTACTGTTAACGCAGGCTGCAGAACATATCCTGTTGCATAGCGCAACCAGCAATCCCATAAAAACTTTTCCGTGGGTTTAAATAATATGAGCGGCAGGCATAAAGGCAGCATCAGCAACAAAAGCCCTAATCCACCATAAGATAAAAGCACCAAAAAGCAGGATCTAAATAAAAATAATGCCAGCCCCACAATCGCACCAATCGCCATCATCGCAATCCAAAGGCCAAACCCGCTTGTAAAGATAATCGCGCCGATAAGAGCAATCATTCCGCCACCAGAAGCAATTTTGCTGCCATACCCCAGAAACTTTTCAAAAAGGCAATCAAAGCGATCCCATATGCTGAACCAGCCACTAATGTTGTTTGAGGTAGGACAGAATGAGGTTGAACCAAAGGCAGTGCTACTTGCTCCCGAAATCATCTCGATCATTAAATCGGTGGTATCAAACCAGAAATCCACAATGGGGCTATTTGCCGCATCGTTGCATAATGCCAGAATAAACCAGATAAAACCTAATTTTAACAATAGGGTTGCGGTCTCTGCTTTAGGGTTTCGTAAAGTGCCGCCCAACACTTTTATCCCAAAAATCATCATGGCGAATATCACAATTGCCGAAACCATTGTCATTGCATAGGTGTTAATCATATGCGCGAGAAAGAACTTGGTTGAATCGAGCAAAAGATCGCGCATACAAAAAACAAGGCGCGCCGTGTACTTCTCTTTCCACGCCGCCACTGGAATGGTGGGGTCAGGCGATGTAGTAAGACATGCATTCACCTTAACATCAAAGTTGTAAGTGGATGCAGGAGTAGCTGGAGGAGTAGGCTGAGCAAAGCTATCCAGTGGGCTAAATATCAGCCCTATCAACAACAACAAACTGAAGCAGAAATTTTTCATCTGCCCCCCGTCATATTGTTGAAGGATTGCCTGATAATATCTCTG
>JBILIE010000071.1:0-7389 GCA_044350115.1 Rickettsiales bacterium | reverse complement strand
TCGGTTGGAGTCCTTATTGTGGGACACTGAAACGGAGCAAGGCGAGGCGCGCAGCGTGGGGGATGGGGGGAGTATCCCCCACAAAATAAAAAGCTAGATCTTTTTAAAAACACACGCTATAAACCCCCTCTTTTCATATTCGAGGAGTTCTACCATGGCTGTACCTAAGCGCAAAACGACCCCTTCTAAGCGTGGCATGCGCCGTTCGCACAAGAAGTTAACTGCTGTTTCTCATATCGGCGAAGCGGCACCTACGGGTGAGTTGGTTCGCCGCCACCATGTTTCGGCAGATGGCTATTATCGCGGCCGTCAAGTGACGACCGAAACTGTTAAGCAGTAGTCCCCCTCTTTTAGGATTGGGGAGTTTCCCCAAACCCCATGGCTAACGCCGCTTCACGCTTGTTCGGATAGGGAGCCTGATTCACCATGTACGGAGTTTTGCAGTGACTGATCGTCTACCCATCGCCCTCGACGCTATGGGGGGAGAGCATGCGCCGCGTAGCGTCGTGGAAGGCGCTGCCCTTGCGCTCACCAAATTACCGCATCTGCAATTTCTGTTTTTTGGTAACGAAGCGGAGATTACACCTTTGCTGCAAAAGCAGCCTGAACTCCAGAAAATCAGCGAAATTGTCCATTGCGAAGATAAAATCGCTGATGATGCCAAGCCTTCAATCGCGCTGCGCCAAGGCAAAAACAGTTCCATGCGTAAAGCCATTGAGGCCGTACACGAGGGTCGCTCCGTTGCCGCCGTTTCGGGCGGCAATACGGGTGCGATGATGGCAATTGCCAAAATGGTGTTGCGTACGCTTCCGGGCATCAACCGCCCTGCGGCAGCCAGCCTGTTTCCTTCCAAAACGGGCAGCGTGGTGATGCTTGATCTGGGCGCGAATCTCGAAGCCAGCGCGGAAGAGTTGTTCCAATTCTCCATTATGGGCGATGCCTATGCCCGCGCCGTACTCGGCATTGATTATCCCAAAATAGGCCTGCTCAATGTGGGGGAAGAGCAAAACAAAGGCCACCCCGAAATCCGCGAAGCCGCGCAAATGCTGCGTGAGTCGGATTTTGACATTAACTTTTGTGGCTTTGTGGAAGGCAATCAGATCCCGCAAGGCGTGGTCGATGTGGTGGTGTGCGATGGCTTTTCAGGCAATGTCGTACTCAAAACAGCGGAAGGCACCGCACGCCTGATGGGCGATTTCATCAAGGAAGCCTTCAATGCTAATTGGATGACCAAGCTCAGCTATCTCTTGGCGCGCAGTAGCCTCAAGGCCATGCGTAAAAAGCTCGATCCCCGCCGCTATAATGGCGCGATGTTTTTGGGGCTTAATGGTGTGGTCGTCAAAAGCCATGGCGGGTCAGACGAATATGCGTTTTCTTTCGCCATCCGCTCGGCAGCAGAATTGGTAAAGCACCGCACGAATCAACGCATTATCGACGAACTGAAATTATCGGGTCACGCCACCATACGCAAAAGCAATGTCACACCCATTAGCACTGCCGAAGGAGCCGCCTAATATGCTGCGTTCTGTCGTCACAGGAATGGGTCATTATCTGCCTGCAAATATAGTCACGAACAAAGACCTAGAAGCACGCATGGAAACTTCTGACGAATGGATCCGCGAGCGCACTGGCATTCATCAACGTCATATCGCCGCAGAAGGTGAAGTTACGTCCGATCTCGCTGCGGCAGCAGCCAAAGCCGCGCTCGCCAATGCGGGTGTAAGTGTCGCGCAAATCGATGCAATCATCGTTGCCACCACCACACCAGACGAAACCATCCCCGCTACCGCCACCCGCGTACAGCACAAACTCGGCTCCACCACGGGCTTTGCTTTTGATATTCAGGCAGCCTGTTCGGGCTTTATCTATGCACTTTCCGTGGCCGATGGCCTCATCCGCAGCGGGCAGATTAAACGCGCAGTGGTGATCGGTGCCGAAACCTATTCCCGCATTGTCGATTGGGAAGATCGCGGCACCTGTATTTTGTTTGGCGATGGCGCAGGCGCGGTGGTATTAGAGGCGCAAGAAACTGCTACTCGCGGTATTTTGCACACGACGCTTTATTCCGACGGTCAGTATGCCGACATGCTCAAAACCACAGGTGGCGCTTCCAGCACTCAAACCATCGGCACCTTATTCATGAACGGCCGCGAAGTCTTCCGCCATGCCGCCACCAAAATGGGCGATGCCTTAGTGGCCACCGCAAAATCGGCGGATATCGAATTGAGCGAGATTGACTGGGTGATTCCGCATCAGGCCAATGCGCGGATTGTTTCGGCCATGGCAGAAAAATTCCATCTGCCGATCGAAAAAACTATCATGACCATGAACGTCCACGCTAACACTTCCGCCGCATCGATTCCGCTCGCGCTCGCAGTGGGCGTTGCCGATGGCAGAATAAAATCCGGGAATTTACTCGCCATGCCTGCGCTTGGTGCTGGACTTACCTGGGGATGTAGTATTATAAGACTTTGAAAACTAGGAGAGAACAATGACCGCAACTACTGAAAAGAATCTCACCCGCGCCGATTTAAGCAATGCTGTGTATCGCGATGTAGGCCTGTCCCTTGCTGAATCCAGCGATCTCGTCGATGCCGTAATCGAAGAAGTTTGCAACGCTCTGGAAAAAGGCGAGCAAGTAAAGCTCTCTTCTTTCGGCACCTTCACTTTGCGCCGCAAAAAACAACGCATTGGTCGCAACCCTAAAACAGGCGTAGAAGTGCCTATCACTCCCCGCACAGTGCTGACCTTCAACGCGTCGAACATCCTCAAAAGCCGCGTGAATAAGAAGTAGTATTAGCGCATGGAGAAATCCGCCACCGCGCTTAAAACGATCAGCGAAGCTGCCGAGATTCTGGGCGTAGAAACGCATGTGCTTCGTTTTTGGGAAAAACAATTTCCACAAATCAAGCCGCTTAAACAGCGTGCTGGCCGCCGCTATTATCGCCCCGATGATATGGCGATGCTGCAGGAGATAAAAGATCTGCTCTACGGTCAGGGCTTCACGATTGAGGGCGCAAAGCGTCAATTACGCCAGCCCCCCACAGAAATCGTGCAAAATGAAACGAAACCCTTGCAAAATCAGCTTGAAGCCTTACACAAAGAGCTTCTCGCCATGCGGGAAATGATCTCACTAGTGACCAACCACTAGTCACTTAAATGTCGGAGCGTAGCGCAGCCCGGTAGCGCACTAGTCTGGGGGACTAGGGGTCGCAGGTTCAAATCCTGTCGTTCCGACCATTTCTTTCTTTTTCCTCGACCAGATAGAAGCAGGCAGGCTTCTATCCCCCTGAAGCATGTACGGCTTTGAGCAATTCCACCATCTTCTCCATCAATGCGCGGCGCGCCGTGGTTTTTCGCCACACAAGGGCGATGGTGCGTTTGGGTTCGCTATCTGAAAACGGCAGATAGGCAATGCCGCGCTCACCCTTGCGGATAGCGGTTTGGGGCATCAATGTCGTCCCTGTGCCTGCTTTGACCATTTCTCGCAGAGTTTCGAGGCTGGTGGCGCGAAAGCCCTGCATTTCTTGGCTGCCAGCGCGGGTGCATACTTCCAGCGCCTGTTCGCGCAGACAATGGCCTTCTTCCAGCAACATCACGGGTTGGCTTAACAATTCCGCTATCGTAACGGAATCTGCCCCTGCCAATGGATGCGTGCTCGGCACCGCCAGCAGGAAGGGGTCTTCATAAATCTCCGCCACTTCCAGCGAATCTTCATTCACAGGGAGCGCCAGCAACGCCGCGTCAATGCGGCCTTCTTTAAGCTGGCGCAATAATTCAGTCGTTTTTTCTTCCACCAGAATCAAGGTAAGCTTCGGGAATATCTCAC
Source organism: Rickettsiales bacterium (assembly GCA_044350115.1). Lineage (GTDB taxonomy): Bacteria > Pseudomonadota > Alphaproteobacteria > Rickettsiales > JALZUV01 > JBILIE01. The sequence goes on along the minus strand of JBILIE010000071.1, from coordinate 3,560 downwards.
GCACAAACGGCATCACTCGTGGCAGATAATAAGGCGCAAGCGTGGGAAACGTGCCAAGGCGAAACCGCCCCGCCAGCGGATTTTTGGAGGCATCGGCGAGTTCTTTAATCAGATCCGCCTCGGCAATGGCACGCCGCGCACAAGCAATAATCTCCAAGCCGCTCTCGGTCGGCAGCACGCTCTTGTTATTACGTTCAAATACGGTAACGCCGAGCCATTCCTCCAGCTTTTTGACCTGTGCACTGAGCGTTGGCTGACTCACATGGCAAAGCTTGGCCGCTTCACTGAAATTACGTGTATCCGCAATTGCAGCCACATAGCGCAAATCCCTTAGATTCATTTTCCCTACCCTACGCTCGAGGGTTAACCCCTCGTTTCTTATGGTTCATAGAAATAACCTATCATGAGCATCAAATCAATCAATTATACAGCAGGACTATCAATCGGTAAAAATATAATTGTTAACTGTTCAATTTATGGAGATTCATTTATGTTAGGTATTGGCGATAAACTTACCTCTTTTGACGTGAAAGCCACGACCGCTATCCCTTTGAAAGACATCACTATAGATAACGTCTTTATAGATGTGAACAACCATAGCTATCCAAGCAAGTGGTTGGTTTTGTTCTTTTATCCTAAAGATTTCACTTTCGTTTGCCCCACAGAGATTGCGGCCTTTGGCGACCTCAACGGCGAGTTTAAAGACCGCGACGCACAGCTTTTAGGTGCAAGCGTGGATAGTGAATTTGTCCATTGGGCATGGCGTAAGCATCAGGAAGAGTTGAGAGACCTTCCCTTCCCCTTGCTCGCAGACGTTAAGCGGGAGCTCTCGAGCGAGTTAGGCATTCTCGATAAAAATGAGGGTGTCTCTCAACGCGCCACCTTCATCATCGACCCAGGAGGCGTGATTCGCTTCGTGATGGTGACGGATCTCAATGTCGGTCGCAATCCCAAAGAAGTGCTGCGGATTCTCGACGCACTTCAAACCGACGAGCTTTGCCCATGCAACTGGAAAAAAGGCGATGAGACCATCAACCTCGCCCAAGCCACCGCATAATTAAGGAGAAAAATCATGACTATCCAAACCATCCGCGAATCCCTCGGCGATTTCGCTAAAGATATCAAAATCAACCTCGGCAATGTGCTTTCGGAAGAAGGCGCACCAGAACTGACGCTGGCGCAAATTCATGCCGTAGCGCTGGCTTCGGCATATGCCACCCGCAACCCCACGCTGATAGCGGCGATGGAAGCGGAAGTAGCGCAAGATCGGCGCGCTCCTGCCAAACTCGCCGCCAGTTTAATGGCGATGAATAACGTCTATTACCGCTTTGTGCATCTGGTCGGCGATGCGGATTATGGTCGTATGCCTGCAGGTTTACGCATGCAGGGCATGGCCAATCCTGGTATCGACAAAATCGATTTCGAGCTTATGTCACTCGCCGTTTCCGCCATCAATGGCTGCGGCATGTGTATGGAATCACACACGAAAACGCTGGAAAAACACAGTGTCAGCAAAGTCGCCGTGCAATCCTCCATCCGCATTGCGGCGGTTATAAACGCTACCGCTCAAGCGCTGGTTCTGGGCTAATTCGCTAGGCTGTCAGCGAAAATGAAGGCTGGTGAGCACTGTGAGGGAGTGTACTAAAGGTACATGACCGAAACAGCGCGCAATCAGCCTTCATTTGCAGCTCTGCATAGTAGAATTAACGATTCATCTGCTGAAAGAAGTCGTCATTACATTTCGTATCTTTAAGCTTGTCGATGAGGAATTCCATCGCATCCTGCGGGCCCATGGGGTTGAGGATTTTGCGTAGCATCCAGATTTTCGACAGTTCTTCTTTGCTGTAGAGCAGATCTTCTTTCCGCGTGCCGGATTTGGCGATATCCATCGAAGGATACACGCGCTTATCGGCCAATTTGCGGTCGAGGATGATCTCTGAGTTACCCGTACCTTTGAATTCCTCGAAGATCACTTCATCCATACGGCTGCCCGTTTCGATCAAAGCGGTAGCGATAATCGTGAGGCTGCCGCCGTTTTCGATGTTACGTGCCGCGCCGAAGAAGCGTTTGGGGCGTTGCAGCGCGTTCGCATCCACCCCGCCCGTAAGCACCTTACCCGAAGACGGAATCACGGTGTTATACGCACGTCCCAGACGCGTGATCGAATCGAGCAGAATCACCACATCCATCTTATGTTCCACGAGGCGTTTGGCTTTCTCAATCACCATTTCGGCCAGTGCCACATGGCGGTGAGCAGGTTCGTCGAAGGTGGAGGAAACCACTTCGCCACGCACCGAGCGGGTCATATCCGTCACCTCCTCAGGCCGTTCATCCACGAGCAGCACGATGAGGAAGCATTCGGGGTGATTGGCGGTGATACTATGGGCGATATTCTGCATCAACACGGTTTTACCCGTACGCGGCGGCGCCACAATCAAGGCGCGCTGCCCCTTACCCATTGGCGAAATTAAATCCGCCACGCGCATAGAGAGATCTTTCGCCTTTTTCGGGTCGGTATGAATCACCTCCAGCTTCATCCGTTGATCGGGATATAGCGGGGTCAGATTGTCGAAATTGATTTTATGGCGCGACTTTTCAGGCTCTTCGAAATTGATGAGGTTCACCTTTTCCATCGCAAAATAGCGTTCATTCACCTTAGGTGCGCGCAATTCGCCGTCCACCGTATCGCCCGTACGCAAGCCGTAGCGCTTGACCAATTGTGGAGTAATATAAATATCGTCTGGCCCTGCATGATAATTGGCCTCAGGCGAGCGCAGGAAGCCGAAACCGTCTTGCAACACTTCAATCACACCGCTGCCGAGCAGCACTTCGCCTTGTTCCGCCATTTGTTTGAGCAGGGCAAAGACCAGCTCCTGCTTGAGCATACCGGAGGCGTTTTCCAGCTGAAACTCCTCCGCCATTTTCCAGAGTTCATCGTTAGATTTACGTTTAAGTTCTTGAATTTTCATAAAAAGCTTCTTTTAAAATAGAGGGGAGAGGATTTCAGCGCCGTAGATAAAGGCGGAAATAAAATTGCGAGTGCAATGCAGGCTTTTTAGCCAGAAACATGCACTGGGTCAAGATGCTTTGCATAGAAATCGTAAAGACGGTCATCATTCCTTAACGAATTTAAGGTATAAGGGAGAATCACAAAAAAAACGAGCCACAATGACCAACATTCCTGATATTGAAACGCTCTCCGCCATACTGGCACAGAAGTATTTGCTTCCTTTACCTGCCCTCCACGCCAACCAGTCATCCACCCAAGTTGATCGTCATATACCCGCTTATGAATATCTTGCAAAAACCTATCTGACCCATGAGCAGGCGATTGCAGCGAGCAAAAGCGAAATACTCGATGAGGCTGCCTGCGCAAAAAAATTGCAAGACGACCTCTTCCCTGGATTGTCGCGCTATTTTCTCTATGGCGATCAGAAACAAAACGAGCTGATTGAGGTGACTGCCCGTTCAGCGCGGGAAACCATGCTGGCAGAAGCGATTTTTATGCGGCTAGATTTGCCTAATAAAGGCAAAAAGAATCTTGACCTCGGCAAAGAAGA
>JBILIE010000070.1:0-7393 GCA_044350115.1 Rickettsiales bacterium | reverse complement strand
GCAAGCCAGCGAGCACGATTTGCGACAATTATGGAGTGATTTTACATGAGCGATTTAGTGATGTGGTCGGTGATAGCGATCGCGGTGCTGCTCTTTTTAGCCGCATTCTTTTCGGCGGCGGAGACAGGGCTGACAGCAGTTTCACGCTCGCGCATCCATCAATTAGCGGCAGAAAATAATCGCCGCGCTAAAATGGTATTGATATTGCGTGAAGAAAAGGAAGCACTGATTAGTGCTGTGTTATTGGGTAGCAATTTGGTGATGACGATGGCCTCTGCCGTAGCAACCAGCCTTGCGATTACTTTATGGGGAAATCACGGCGTGATTTATGCAACAGCGGTGATGACAGTGCTGATTTTTATTTTTGCAGAAGTGCTACCTAAAAGTTATGCACTTCAACGTTCTGAACGTGTGGCGCTGTTGGTGGCGCCGATTATCGCGCTGGTGGTGAGAGTGCTGACGCCGCTGAATGTGGCAATTAAATGGATGGTAGGCGCGGTATTTAAGTTGCTTCATATTGATATGCGAGCGGAAGTAACGGCAGGTTCAGCCCATGAAATGCTGCGTGGCGAAATTGAAATGCACCACGAGCAAGGCCAAATGAAACGCCATGATCGCGACATGCTCGGCGGGATTTTAGAGTTGGAAGAAATCACGGTGGAAGATGCGATGATTCATCGTACGAACCTTGAGGCCATTAGCATCGACCAGTCGCCGATGGAAATTATCCGTCAGGCGATTGCCTCGTCGCATAGCCGCATCCCGCTCTATAAGGGCGATTTGCAGCAAATTATTGGCGTGTTGCATACCAAAAATCTGCTGCGATTGATTGACAAAAAAGGCCGTGCAGCGATTACGGTTGCTGATTTGCAGCGTATTTCCAGCAAGCCGTGGTACATCCCCTCAACGAATACCATCAAAGAGCAACTTCAGGCCTTTCGCCAACAACGCCAGCATTTCGCTTGTGTGGTGGATGAATATGGCGCGCTGCTGGGCATTGTGACGCTGGAAGACGTGATCGAAGAAATCGTCGGTGAAATTGACGACGAATACGACACGATCGACCTCACTCATATCGTGCAGATTGAGCCTAATGTCTGGTTGGTGGATGGCGATGTGGGCATCCGTGATCTCAACCGTTATCTCAACTGGGATTTGTCGGATGAAGACGCGAATACGATCGCAGGGCTGATGATTCATTATGCGCGTGATATTCCCGAACTCAGCGCAGCGCTGCTAATTGAAAATATTAAATTCACGGTGGAGGCGCGCACCTCCAGCCAAATCACGCGCATTCGTATTGAGCCGATGGTAGCAGAAGATTCTGATACGCATGAGTAGTCTTTGCGTCACCCCGAACGAGCAAAGCGAGGAGGGATCTGGGTGCGTTTTCGGCAAGATACTTCGCTTCGCTCAGCATGACGAGAGGTAGGGTGAATGACCGAATACCTCATCGAATTTCACCGCATCGGTGCTTATGTGAAAGTCACCGCCGTTGACCCCCAAAGCGGCACTGAAGCCAGCATCGTGGGCGATGCCAAAACCCCACAGAAGCATTTAGAGCAGATGGCCGTGAAGCGGCTGTTATGGGTGATGAATAAGGAAGGCTAGATTACTTTCATAACTCCTGCTAACTTCTCCTCAACAGGGAGATAAAAACAATGGAACTTTTTCAAACCTATTTTCAAAAATTAGTGGATGTGCTGGCGGCGGTGCTGTTTTTTGATATTGGCGGGTTTCCGTTCATCGTGCTGTGGCTCATGGTCGCGGCGGTGTTTTTTACCGTTTATTTGAAGGGCGTGAATTTCCGCTTATTTGGTCATGCGATAGATGTCGCCAAGGGTAAGTTTGACCATAAAGAAGATACGGGAGAAGTCAGCCATTTGCAGGCGTTGCTCTCTGCGCTTTCGGCAACGGTTGGGCTTGGTTCCATTGCAGGGATTTCGGTGGGGATTGCGATTGGCGGCCCTGGTGCCGTTTTCTGGATTGTGGTGGCGGGGATGCTCGGCATGGCCAGCAAATTCGCTGAAGTGTGTTTAAGCATGTGCTACCGCGAAGTGGATGCGAGTGGCAAGGTTTATGGCGGGCCGTTTCAGTATCTCGCTGCGGGTTTAAAAGATAAAGGCATGGAAGGTTTTGGCAAATTCCTTGCTTATGTTTTTGCTGCTTTTTGTTTGGGTGGCGCGCTCGGCGGCGGTAATATGTTCCAGTCCAATCAGGCTGTCAAAATCCTGACCAACACCTTCGCGCCGTTGCATGATTATGGCTGGGCATTGGCACTGGGGATGGCGGTGATGGTGTATATTGTGCTCATCGGCAGCATCAAGCGTATCGCCAAAGTGGCAGAACTGATTGTGCCGCTCAAAGGCTTTTTATATCTCGGCTGCGTGCTGGTGATTTTGGTGGTGAATGCGGATAAACTCCCTGCGGCGTTACTGATGATCATCACCGAAGCTTTTAACCCTATTGCCGCTACTGGCGGATTTATCGGGATGCTCGCCATCAGCTTTAAGCGCGGTAGCTTTGCTAATGAGGCGGGTTTAGGTTCCGCACCGATCGCCCACTCCACCGCACGCACGGAAGAACCCGTGCGTGAGGCATCCGTTGCATTGTTGGAGCCATTCTTTGCGGCGATGATTGCTTTGCTCACAGGCTTGATGGTGACCGTCACTGGCGCTTATGCGGGTGGTTCTGCAAGCGATGGCGTGCTGATTGCCAGCAAAGCATTTGCGACAGTGGCAGATTGGTTCCCTATTCTGCTGGCGGTGAATGTGTGTATCTTCGCCTATTCCACTGCGATTGGCTGGAGTTATTACGGCGAAATGGCGTGGACGTATCTCTTCGGCAAAAACCCTTGGGGTGTGAAATTTTATACGTTGCTTTTCTGCGCCGCGACGTTCCTTGGCGGGAATTTAGATTTTGGTGTGGTGCTGGATTTCTCTGATCTATTAATTCTGGGAATGTCGTTGCCGAATCTGATTGCCGTTTATCTTTTGCGCGATCGTATAAAGGCCGAGCTGGAGCAATATACGCAGAAGCTTCGTTCGGGCGCGTTCTTGAAAAGAGAGAATCATTCCCTATAGACGTTAAATGGCTTCTGAGGCGGTTTCGGGTATAGCTGGCGTTTCGGTGTCATTAAAAATAATCCGCTGACGGGGGAGGGTGATGCGAATGGTGGTGCCTTCGCCCAAGGTGCTGCCAATCGCCAGTTTGCCGCCGTGGAGTTCAGTGAACATTTTGCACAGTGGCAGGCCAAGGCCAGTACCTTCGTGGCTATGTTCACGGTGTACCTGACCGAAGACAGAAAGCGCGGTGGTGATTTGTTCTTCAGGAATACCAATGCCAGTATCCGACACAATCAACACCATATTTTTGGCGCTATCGAGGCGCAGCACAATTTTGATCGTGCCTTCTTCTGGCGTGAACTTAATCGCGTTGGAGAGCAGGTTGAGCAGGATTTGGCGAATCTTGCGTTTATCCGCCCAGATGCGCGGTAGGTTGCGTTCAATCTCGACACTGAGATGTTGGTTTTTACCACGAATTTTCTCGTTAATCATCCGCAGGGTTTCGTTGACGAGTTCGGTGAGATTAAGTTTTTCGTCGTTCAAATCCAGCTTGCCAGCTTCGCCTTTGGAAAATTCCAGAATATCAGTGATGAGTTGGAGCAGATGGCTGCCGCACAGATTAATATCATTAATCCGCTCTTTCTGGCGGGGATTGAGTGGGCCAAAATAACCAGAATTGAGCATTTCGGAAAAGCCGATAATGGCATTAAGCGGCGTGCGTAATTCATGGCTCATATTTGCCAGAAACTCAGATTTTGCCTGACTGGAAAGAACGGCTGAAGCTTCGGATTCCTCCACGCGCATAATCTGGCGTGCCATGGTGATAGCAAAGAAGGAAAGCACCGAGCCAAAGATAATAAAGATGGCGAGGAAGCCGATGTCTTTAATGCGCGCTTGCCACCATTCGGCGAGAAAATCGTCTTCATCTAATACGATGGTAACGAGGAGGGGGAGATTGCGCAGTGAGCGATAGGCAAAAATCTTTTTGTGACCATCGGCAGAGCCAAGGCCACTGCGTAATACATCCACTTGTCCTGCTTTGCTGAAATCAGCATAAATGCGGGGGAGCATTTTACTGGAACTCTGTGATTCATTCTGCGAGCCATTGACCAGCACCGTGCCGTCGGAAAGGGTGAGCGACATTAAGCCTTGTTTGCCAGAGCCAACCGAGCCGAAGAAATCTCCAAAATATTGCGGGTCAATGGCGGCCATCACCATCCCGCCAAAATCACCGTCGAGCTTATTGAGTTTGCGGCTGACTAAAATCAGATCGCGGTTGAAGCCAGAAGATTTGGCGAGAGTGCTAATCCAGAAATAACGATCACTGGCTTCGCGCATCTGATAGAAAAATGGCGCGCTGCGGAAGTCAAAATGTTCATAATCCAGCCAATCCTGATAGCCCGCTTTATGAGCGGCAACTAGGCCTTCGCCATTTTCGTTGACCAGCAACATGGAGGCAATTTGCGGGGTCTCGTCCACCCAGAGGCGCAGGTTATGCATCAGATCGTCAGGAATCGTGCCACCGAAAAGGTCGTTAAAATATTGACGTTCTACCACGCGGCGCAAGGTAAGATCCGCCGCAAGGAAGGTAAGTTCCACATGATCCGCCAGAATCCGCGCAAGGCGCTCCGCATCGCGGCGACCATTTTGTTCGGCTATTTTATAGGTCTGGCGCGCCTGATAGCCCACAATGCACATAAACAGCACCATAATTGCGGTGCTGAAGATGATAAGGTTGCGAACCTTAGGTGCTCTGCGTAAATTTAACATGTAAAGGCACTTTAACAGTCAAGCATGACAACTTTATTAAGAATGTGGGTAATTCTGTTAACCTTTTATTAGTGGTTAACTTTTCTTTAGGCGGGGTTGCATATCAGCAACAGGTGCATTTGAGTAGGAAAAAATTGCTAAAGAGCAATCATTTTTTGAACATTCAAAAACAAAATCATTATTTATCAATGTGTTGATGTTGTGGAGACTCTGGCACAGCTTTTGCAATGAGTGGTGGGAAAAGGAACCTTTATGTCCGCACTTAACATTCTTTCGCTGATTGCAGGAACTGCGGCTCAACCGCAGCAGGGCAATAATGCATCCGCCAATACTTCGCAAGAGGGTGCGGTGGAGAGTGGGTTTGCGCCTGTGTTGAACGAGCAAGTGCAGCAATTGCAAGGTGTCGCCGCTAATGTGGTAATGGTGCCTCAACCTGCTTCTGGCTTCATGCAGCGTTTATCCGTGGTGGTTTCGGAAGATGTGGTCTCGCAAGAAAGCGGCGAGCAAGGGTTGGATTTGCAGGCATTGGTTGGCCTCATTCAGGATATGCTGCAACAGCAGGGCAATGCGATGTTTGGTCGTGTGGTTGAGGATGGGGAGCAAGCGGGCGGCATTTCCGTTGAAATGCTGGCAAATTTGCAGCCTGAGCAGATCGAAAGCCTCGCCACGATTTTGAATGTTCCGACAGCGGATATAAAATTGGCGCTCGAAAAATTGGTGAAAGAATATCTGGCGTCAGGTTCAGAGTTCATTGTGCCTGCAGCCTCGAATGACGAGGATAATTTTTATGCCATCGTCAAAAAAGGCGAAATGAAAGACAAAATTGTTGATTCGTCGCAAGACGTGGCAACTAACGTGCAGGCGCCCGTTACATTGTTGAATGCATTGCCGCAAGACAATGGCAGCAATGAAGAAGCGGTGTCACTTGATATTCATGCGGAGCAAACAGCCGAAGAAATATTGTTAGTAAAAATGGCGGCAGTGGCTGCAAATGCAGCCACTAAAGTGTCGCCAGAAGAAGCGGCGCAGAAACAGGCAGCGCTTGTTGCACAGACAAGCGTGGTTGCCGCGAGCGCTAACACTGCAGAAGTGTTGGATGTTCAGTCGGTTGAAGAAGAGCTGATTGATGCAGATGCATCAGAAGACACCGATTCTGATTCCGAAATTTCGGAAAAGGCAATTGTTCAATCGGGTTGGCTCGGTATACCAATTGCAACCGCGACATTGCCACAAATTGCCAGCGGTTTTAGCCGCAAAATTGCAGATACGGTAAGCACGTTATCGGCGCTCAAGGCTCCTGAAATTAAAAGCGGATTTCAAGGTGTATCCAGTGAGCGCGTGAAAGAAGCGAGTAGCGCGTCTCTCCCGCAAATAGCGGAGAAAACGGGTAAAGCAGGTGAGCGCGATGCGGTATCGGACGCAGAAGTTTCAGCAGAGGGCGTGGCATCAGAGAATCTGCGGGAAGAAGAAAAATCGAACCGTAAAACCAGCCTCGATCATCAGGAAATTAAAGACGCGTCTGAGCGCTCTAAACAAGCCGTATCGAAAGCAGAAACACGCTTCGATTTTACAAAAGACGATCGTCGCTCGGCAAAAGATAGTTTTTCCCCCAGCGTTTCTGTTAGTGAAGCGCCGATGAGCCGTGACTTTTCTGACTCGGCAAAAATTTCCGATATGACGCCAGAGATTTCCGCGATCAAAGATTTGCCCGCACCGGCTGCGAGTAAACATATCGAACGCGCCCCAGTGTTTAAAAATCCGCAGCCATATCAGCCGGTATCAGAGCAGGTATTGGTAAAAATTCGTGATGTAGCGAATCACGATGGCAAGCAAATTCAAATTAGTCTTGATCCCAAAGATTTAGGCAAGGTTGACGTGCGCATGGATGTGGGTGCGGATGGTCGCACGCAAATCACCATGACGGTAGATAAAAGAGAAACTTTAGACATGCTGCAGCGTGATCGGGTGAGCCTTGAAAAAACGCTGAACGAGCTGGGCATGAAAACCGATTCTGGCGGGATGAGCTTTAACCTGCGCGAGCAACCGCGCGGGCAGCAACAACTGGCAGATCAAAATCAGCAGCAGGGCGGCAGAGGCTGGATAGGCGAACCTCTGCCAGAGGAACTGCGTGAAGAAATGCAACCCACTCAACCTTATCGCAGCGGTTACATTGTGACCATCGATGAGGGAGTTAATATCAGCGTATAGGAGAAACTAAAATGGCCATTGATTCTGTAATACCAAAAACCACACCTGCGGGATTGCCTGCGATAGATGCGAAGGGAAATCCTGCACTTGCCTCGCTTAAACCGACAGATAAAAATTCGTCCAAAGCGACAGGTGCAGGTTTAAAACTGGCTGACGATTTTGATAGTTTCTTAAAGCTATTGACTACGCAATTGCAGAATCAGGATCCTACTGAGCCATTAGATACTAACCAGTTTACACAGCAACTTGTGGCGTTTAGCGGTGTAGAGCAATCCGTGCAAACCAATAAGAATCTGGAATCACTCATCAGCCTCAGCCAAGGTAATAAAGTAGGGGCGGCAGTGGGTTAT
>JBILIE010000069.1:0-7450 GCA_044350115.1 Rickettsiales bacterium | reverse complement strand
ATTTTTATTGTTAATTCCCTACTCATTGTCACCGCTGGTTATTGTGTATTCCCGCAATACTTTTACCCAGAAGTTCTACCGAATGGTTAGCCTGCACTGGCATAAAAAATCATTCCCCTTCGCATGAGAAGGGAAAGCCTTGCGTAAAAAGTGCATTTGCATGCAAGGATGGTTTCGAGGATTATTTCTTTCTTAACATGGCAGTTGCCATGAATGCGTGAGTCACCTACAAAAGGGTGAATACTAATGAAGTGTGAACACACACGCATCAAAAGAAAGAACTATTGCCAGCATACAATTTCTCTCTCTCTCTCTCAATGGGTTAGTTGTTAAGCTTTTGTGACAATGCCCTTGCCAGCGAGGGAAAGCAGTTGAAAATGCTGTGCCAAAAGGCATAGCGGTATGAGAATAAACGATAAAAAAAAGCAAAAAAGTGTCATGCTGAGCTTGTCTCAGCATCCACGTCTCTATGGGGTGAGTGGATGCCGAAATGAATTCGGCATGACAGTGCCTAAAAACGCTGGGAACGCAGGATCATGCTGACCACCTTTGAAAAAATTGTCGCATGGCGTTATCTGCGGGCGAAGCGTAAGGAGAGCTTTGTCGCGGTGATTTTGATGTTCTCGCTGCTGGGCATAGCGCTGGGCGTGGCGACGTTGATTGTGGTGATGTCGGTGATGAACGGCGTGCGCGACGAAATGCTCAAAAATTTTGTAGGCTTAAGCGGGCATGTTCAGGTGGTAGGGCAAGGCGCGCCGCTGACGAATTATCAGCAATTAGCAGACGACATCAGCAAAACAAAAGGCGTAAAAAGTGCCACCGCGATGGTAGAAGGGCAGGTGATGCTCACCGCAAATGGGCAGGCGCGTGGTGTGCAAGTGCGAGCGATGCCAACATTGCCTGCAGCAGTGGCCGATAAAATCACCCTCGGCGGCATAGGCCGTTTTGAGCATGGTGATGGTATTTTAATTGGTGAGCGATTGGCGAATAATCTGGGGTTGTTACCGGGCAGAAAAGTTACCTTTATCTCCCCCGATGGTCGGCAAACGGTGCTGGGCTTAGTCCCGCGCATGAAGGCCTATACCATTTCGGGTATCTTCAAATTTGGCATGAGTTCGATTGATGCGAATTTGGTGATTATGCCATTTGAAGCCGCACAGACTTTCTTTAAACTGGCTGACAATGGTCAAGATCTAGCAACGGGTATTGAAGTTAAGTTAGAGAATATTGATAACACTGCGACAGTCGGCGCGGCGATTGCCAGCAAGATAGGCACAGATTATCGCGTGTTTGATTGGCGACAAACAAACGCTGCGGTGTTTGAGGCGCTCAATGTGCAGCGTGTGGTGATGTTTTTGATTTTGATGCTCATCATTTTAGTCGCCGCGTTCAATATTATCTCTAGCCTAATTATGTTGGTAAAAGACAAGCAGCGCGATATTGCCATTTTGCGCGCCATGGGTGCCACACGCGGTATGATTCAGCGGATTTTCATGCTGAGTGGTTTAGCCGTAGGTGCTCTGGGAACCTTGCTAGGGCTTGTGTTGGGGCTGTCACTCGCACTGAATGTTGATAATATTCGCCTATGGATTGAAGCACAAACTGGCAAAAAATTGCTGGGCGAACAGCTTTATTTTGTGGCAAGCCTCCCCGCGAAAGTGGATGCGACAGAAGTGCTGATGGTGCTGCTAATGTCGCTCACTCTCTCGCTATTGGCGACACTCTATCCTGCACGTCGTGCGGCAGCACTTAATCCTGCGGAGGCGCTGCGTTATGAATAAGGTGCTCCAACTACACAATCTGCGTAAGTCCTATCCCGTGGTAGGTGGATCGCTTGAGGTATTAAAGGGCGTGAATCTGGAGATTGCCAAAGGTGAAGTGGTGGCGATGATTGGTCGCTCTGGTTCAGGCAAAACAACCTTGCTGCAAGTGGCCGGTTTGCTGGCGAACCCGAGCAGCGGTAAAATTTTTCTGGCGGAAAAAGATGTATCGCAAGCAGGCGATGCGGAGCGCACACGCTGGCGACGGCATCAAATTGGATTTGTATATCAATTTCACCATCTGCTGCCTGAATTTACGGCAGAAGAAAACGTCGCCATGCCGCTATGGATCGATGGGGTAAAAAAGCAAGAGGCACTGCAAACCGCCCGCGAGTTGCTCGCGGATTTAGGCTTGGCGGATCGTGCAGCTCACCGCCCTAGCCAGCTTTCTGGTGGGGAACAGCAACGCGTTTCGATTGCACGTGCATTGGCAAACAATCCTACCTTGTTGCTAGCGGATGAACCGACGGGAAATTTGGATGATGCCTCGGCGGCGTTGGTGTTTGATCTGATGATGAAAGTAGTTGCTGCGCGTGGTATGTCTGCATTGATTGCCACGCATAATCTGGAGTTGGCCGCCAAGGTGCATCGCACCGTGAGGCTGGAGCGAGGCGATCTGGTATGATAGCACCCAACGTACCGCAAAAAGATGCGCTATGGACTATGTTTTTGTGGATGGGATTGGGTGCAGCATGGGCAATGCGTCTGTTGTTTCCGCAATATCTAAGCCCGATGGATCATTTATGGAGCGATCCATTACGACACTGGGATAATGCGCGGGAATTCACTCAAAATCGATTTTTTGCGGGGATTGATCCCAAGGGTTACCAGTGGTTCTTAGCTAAAATTTATGCTGCGTGGGAAGGTGCGCGTGCACCGACAGAGTGGGCAGTGGGTGTGCAATGTTGGCTCACAGGAATTTTCTGGTTTCTCGCTGCGCGTGAATTGTTGAGTCAAAGGGCTGCCATTCTCACAGGGATAGTGCTGTCAATCATGCCCTCATTACTGGTGATTTTTGGTTATTTCATGAGCGAAACATTGCTCCTGACATTGCTGGGGATGGCATGGTGGTTAAGTCTGCTCACATGGCGCAAGCGTTCTGTGGTGCTGTTTTTTATCACCATTGCCGCATGGTGGGCGACGATTCTCACACGGGTGATTGTGCTGCCCATTGGCCTTGGCATGATGGTGTTTTTATGGTGGATGCTGCCACATAAAAAATGGACATTGCTCGTGGCGATTGTCATCTCGCTTAATTTATTGCATCCTGCGGCAGAGTTTTCAAAAGAGCGTATCAATGTTTATACGCCATTTAGCTATGGGATGCTGAACAAGATTTATGTGCGCTCGAATCACCGTGTGATTGAAATTGGATTGCCAAATGGCGTAGGCTGGGGATTTGAAAGCCCCACATTTTACACTAAACCGCTAGAGCCATTTTCTGATTACCAGATGCTCAGAAAAGAAGGTTCGTATCGCTTTGTCATCAACACAATGAATGGTGAAAAAGACTGGCAAAAAGCCTATGATGAAGTCTCGCAAAATTATCATTGGAATGATTATTTAAACTCAGTGCGCGATAATTTGCTCTATACGCTCTTTGCGCGAAGTTGGCCAGATTCTACGATCGATGAGGGGCAGCCATGGGTGCTGTCGGCGGGTGCTTATAATAGCTGGTTATGGGCACCGCTAATTTTACTGATACTGACAGGGTTTTTCTTTGCCAAATTGCCGCCGCGTCAGGCGGTATTTTTAGCTGCGACTACTGCGATATTTGTGATGCTAGTGGTGCAAAATTCGGGGATTATGGAAGGTCGTTACCGCAAGCCGCTGGAGCCGATGTTGATTATTTCTGTGGTGATATTATGTACACAGCGTAAGCGCGATGAATCCGCAAAGACGATGATAGAACATGCCAAATATTGTCTGACAGAAGTAAAGAAGATAGCAAATATTTAAGGATCCAGCAAATGCTAGAGTAATTCGCTGGCTGTATATAATTCATCAGGGACGGACTGGAGCGGATGGCGGGGATCGAACCCGCGTCTAAAGCTTGGGAAGCTTTCGTTCTACCATTGAACTACACCCGCATTGGCCTATGATGGCAAAATGAAGCAGCGATATATCATTACTTTCTTACTTACGGCAATACTTTCCTTCCCCTGTATGGCATTGGACGAAGATTGGCGCCAAAATGCCCAAGAAATGCTGGATGAAGGTAGAGTAGATGCGGCGATATATGTGATGCAGGATACGGGAAATCGTATCAATGAAATTGAAGATCCCACCGCACAGGTGAATACTTTGCGCTATTTGGGCGAGCTGTATCAGCAAGTAGGAAAGCCCGCAATTGCCACGGAAAAATTTAAAGATGCGATGAAGCGCAGCCTTGAAATAACGCCGATATGGAAGGCGTTTTCTGCGGCGGTTTCGGTGTTAGAAATGCACCGTAAAGCCGTCAAAAATCATCAGGGGTTGAGTATTTTATTACAAGATACCTTAGATCGGAAAATGCTCACGGCAGCTGCGAGAGATACACAAACAAAAGAGGTTGGTCGCTATATTCAATGCTTTGCAGGAGCGGGAACACAAAGCCAAATCCTTATGATACTCAATGAATTACGCGAGATTAATCAGCCGTGGTTACGCAAGCACGCCTTGTTTGCGATGACGAAGATTGAGATAAAGCCTGACGCTATTTTTGGCCGCGAACCGAAACCAAATCCGCATTATGATGCAGATGTGTATGAGAAATTTTTATGGCAATTTCTGATGGCTACATTGCATCGCTCCAAAAACTATAGCGCGCAATATCAGGAATATTTTGCATCTGCAAAGAAGTTGGCAGAGGAAGTGCCAACTGAGCAACGGCATCAGGCGAAGGCGATGTTACGCAAGATGCGTTAGCGCATTTTGGGAGCTTTTGTACGTTTTCCGCCAATTCGCGGGTCTTTAAATTCAAATGTTTTGTTGTTGAGTGTCACATCGAATCGCGCATTGTTGAGAGCGATAGAGGTGGTTTGCCCTGTTGAATCAGTCACCCGCATATTATAAAGGCGAAGCGGCTTATCGGAAAATTCTAACATCAGCGCGCCGTCATCCGGATTTGCGGATTGGACGAGGGTGATGCGAATAATTCCTGGTTCCTGCTCAAAATCAGTTACTTTCACCGCTTTGTCGGCGAAAGATATTTGCTTTTGTGACAGGAAACCAAGCAGCGTATCCTGCAGCGGAATATCACTCACCTGATTGAGTTCATAGTCATAATAAGTAAGATATTCCCCGCGAGTGACCATCAAAATAGGGGTGGGAGGGTTGTATTGCCAACGCATTTGCTTGGGGCGTTTGAGATAGAATTTGCCTGTGGAGAGAGCGCCGCTGGGTGCAATCTGGCTGAAATCAGCCACAATGGTGTTGATACTGGAGAGATATTTTTCTACACGACCCAGCACTTGTGCACGTGGTTCTGCTGCTACGGACAGAGGTTGTAGCGATAATAACGAAAACAGTAATACAGTAATAATAAAACGCATCATTGTCGTATAAACCAGAACAATGACAGGTAAAAGCACTATTTTTGAGTGTTTTATGGCTATTTCTATAGAATGTGATAAGGTGGCAAAAGAGGAGAATGTTTTATGCGTATATTTTTTGCTCTTACATGGATGATCTCGCTGGCGGCAACGATACTTTTTGTGACACCACAATTAGCGGAGGCGAATGACGAGAAGGTCTCTACTACGTCACAGAAAACCGAATCTGAGGATAAAAACAGTAAAGAGTCAGCATCGAAAGAAGATAAAAAAGACAAAGAGACAGACGATGATGATGATGTTTTAGATGAAATGCTGGATGACGAAATGAATGCGGCGCAGCTCAATCTTCTTTTCTAATCCACGGTAGCCCCGTCACTTCCGTGGCCAAAGCAATGTTGCAGTACAACCACTTATTTTAAAGCGCTCGCCACAATTTATGCCGTTTTTTGCGGTTGCGCTGCTTGCGCTGGTGCAGGTGTATTCACCGCTCGCATCAAAGTAATAATGAGTGCGACCATCGGCAGTGGCAGACATATAAAAAAGCTGGTCTGCGCATTGATATTCGATGATCGTCGAAGCATCTGGCCGTTGCAACTGAAAGCGTTCGAGTAGAAAAGAGGCGGCATCTGCGTTCGTTATACTCGACGGGGTAGGGCTATCCGAAGGGGAAGGATTTTGGGTGGGGGAAGATAAGATAACCGCCAGCACGCCTAATGTGAGCATGGTGAAAACTAGCAGCGGTGGCAGATATTTTTTCATCCTATAATCTCACGTTTTCCGGCATGGTTGGGAGGAGTGATAATACCTTCACGTTCCATTTGTTCGATGATGCGTGCGGCGCGATTATAGCCTAATTTCAAACAACGCTGAACATAAGAAGTAGAGGCTTTGCCATCGCGTTTCACGATGGCTACGGCTTTGTTATAGAGGGCACGATCGCCGTCACTTTCATCGCCATCACCGAAATCTTCTAATTCTTCGGGGTCGATGGTGACATCTTCTACATAGTTTGGCGCACCTTGGGTTTTGAGGAAGCTGACGATAGCGTCAATTTCAGCATCACTTACAAACGGAGCGTGAACGCGGCTAATGCGACCGCCACCTGCCATGTATAGCATGTCGCCCTGACCGAGCAATTGTTCTGCTCCTTGTTCGCCTAAAATGGTGCGGCTATCAATGCGCGAGGTAACCTGAAAGCTGATGCGGGTAGGGAAGTTGGCTTTAATCACGCCCGTAATCACATCCACCGAAGGCCGCTGCGTGGCCATGATAATATGAATCCCCGCTGCACGCGCCATTTGCGCGAGACGCTGGATTGAGGTTTCAATATCTTTACCCGCACAGAGCATCAAATCGGCCATTTCATCCACTACGACCACAATAAAGGGCAAAGCGTTCATATCAAGCGGTTGATCTTCGTAAATAGGCTTGCCTGTTTCAGGATCAAACCCTGTCTGAACCGTGCGCTTGAGTTGTTCGCCCTTGGTGGCGGCGTCTTTAATCCGTTTGTTGTAACCTTCAATATTACGCACACCGAAATTTGCCATCAAACGATAGCGATTTTCCATTTCTTTCGTTACCCATTTGAGAGCAACCACTGCTTTAGCTGGTTCAGTCACTACGGGTGCGAGGAGATGCGGGATTCCATCGTAAACCGAAAGCTCGAGCATTTTGGGATCGATCATAATGAACTTACATTCATCAGGAGTGAGGTGATAAAGTAGTGAGGCAATCATGGCATTCACCGAGACGGATTTGCCTGAACCCGTTGTACCTGCGACGAGCAAATGTGGCATTTTGGCGAGATCAACCACTTGTGGCACGCCACCAATATTTTTACCGAGCGCAAGGGGTAATTTACATTCGCTGGCGCTGAAACTTTCATCTTCCAGCAATTCACGTAGATAGACTGTTTCGCGTTTGGCATTAGGAAGTTCAATGCCGAGTGCATTGCGCCCTGGAATCACCGCAATACGCGCAGAAGTAGCGCTCATGGAGCGCGCAATATCATCTGCCAAGCCAATCACCCGTGACGATTTGGTGCCTGCGGAGGGTTCTAATTCGTAAAGCGTTACCACTGGCCCTGGATGGATG
>JBILIE010000068.1:0-7484 GCA_044350115.1 Rickettsiales bacterium | reverse complement strand
CGCTGGTGAGCGAAGCTTTAGCGCTTTTCTCTGGTGCGGTGATTTCAAACATTGATACAGGAGCAAAACAATGAACATTCAAAAAATGCTAAAGCAGGCGCAGCAAATGCAAGCCAAACTCGCAGAAGTGCAGGATAAGCTAGGCGAGGAAGAAAGCGAAGGCAGCGCGGGTGGCGGGATGGTAACTATCGTGCTGACGGGTAAAACGGATATGAAGAAAATTCATATCGATAAATCACTCATGAACCCAGACGAGAAAGAAATGCTCGAGGATCTGATCATGGCGGCGTTCAATGACGCTAAGAACAAAGTGGAAGCTAATGTATCTGCCAAAATGAGTGCGGTGACGGGCGGAATGCAGTTGCCACCTGGAATCAAGTTGCCATTTTAATAACGGCGATATTCCTGACGGATACCTACGCAAACATCTTGCGGCACTTGTCCGCTCATGACTTCGTTTACCATGTCTTTATAATTGCCAAGCAGCTTTTGCACTGCGGGCTGATCAACCAAAGGTTTGATTTGCGCAGCACAATCTAGCGCTGCCGTACCTTCATCGGTAGTGGCATAATACTGGGCAACTTCGCGCGCCTTTTGTTTGTTGCCCTCTTTACAATAAGCAACAATTTGGCGATTGGCTTGATCGCCCATTTGTTTAGCAAGCTCCACGCCATTTTCGCCACCAAGTTTTTGCCTGCCACATTCCATCAGACTTTGCAGCACCAGATCGGCAGCGGGATCTTTTTGGGGGGGGATTTCTAATGCCGTTGCAGTACCTGAAAACAAGAACAGCGAAGCGATAGTGAGTGCTAGCGTGCGAAAATGTTGCATAAAATTACCTAACTAAAAATGAGTGCGAATACTAGCACAAAAAAAGGCTGAAACTGCACTCGCAATTTCAGCCCCTTTAAGTGTTAAATAAATTTATTTTTTTGAATCAATTACATACATCACTTCTACACGACGATTTTGTGGTTCGCGCACGCCGTCATCTGTTTGAACAAGTGGCTCAGACTCACCTTTTGCCATCGTTTGAATATTACCATTGGAAAGACCCAATTGAGTGAGAGCCGATTCAACCGTGTTAGCGCGACGATTAGAGAGTGCCATATTATAAGAATCGCTACCCGCACGATCGGCGTGTCCGACCACTTGCAGCGCTACGGCGTTGCCTGCCTGTGCATCCTCTGACGCTTGTTTTAAAACAGCCATTGCTTCTGGTGTGAGTTCCGATTTATCAAAGTCGAAGAACACAATATAGGTGCGTGAAATAGGAGCAGGCGCTGCTTCAGGTGCTGCTGCAACGACAGGTGCTGCTTCTTCAGCCACTTCGACGGGCGCAGAGGTTGTGCCATATAATTTATACTTTAGTCCCACCAAAATCATGCTGGAATCGTAATCTGTCTCAATTTTGGCGTTGGTGGAATCTTTAAAAGAAGGGTCGATTGCATGCAGATATTGATAGTTTAAGAACACATCTGTTTTTTCGGTTAGAGCCAAGCTTGCACCAGCGATACCCTGTACAGCAGGAACAGTATCAGAATCATTAATAACCGTGCCACCTAATGTACGGAAGTTATTGTAATCCACTTTAACTACACCACCACCGACACCGACATAGGTATCTACCATGTCAGAAACGTCGAAGTCGTATAATACATTCAACATCGCGCTCATTGCATCGACATCACCATTTGCACTTACAGTGCCGATGGAGTCGAGACTATTATCACGATAACCAAGCTCTAATTCGCTACGAATACCGTTGTCATAAGCGTAACCGAGCGTACCCGCCGCAGCGTAGCCCCAATCGTATTCGGCGCCTGCACTAATGCCAGAGCCTTTGACTTTGTCGTCGTGCACATTATTTGCTCCGCCGCCAATTCCCACATAGAATCCTTCTTCTGCGTGAGCAGAGGCACTTATTGCTAACATGCTGGTAAATGCTAAGAGCAGAATTTTGTGTTTCATTGGTATCCCCATTTTTTAATTTTATAGAATTAATATACCAAGCATTTAGCGCAATTCGCCCTCACTCTCAACAAATGCTAAGAAAGTTTTAATATAAGTGATCCTAATTGGTCATGGGCGTTGCAAAAAAAGCACACTGTGCAAGTTTTGCGAGTGTGGTTATTTGGAAGAGGCTAATACCATCACTGCCTGACGCCCGTCGATACGGGGTTCGCTTTCTACCTTTGAAACATCTTGTAACTCGGCTTTCACCTTATACATAAGCTCCATCCCCAATTGCTGATGGCTCATTTCGCGGCCGCGAAAACGCAATGTAACTTTTACTTTATCGCCATCTTCCAAAAATTTATGCGCTTGCTTTAACTTAATGCCCAAATCATGCGGATCGATAGTCGGGCGGATTTTGATTTCCTTAAGCACAATTACTTTTTGTTTTTTGCGTGCCTCCGCTGCTTTTTTCTGGGCTTCGTATTTATATTTGCCGTAGTCTAAAATTTTGCATACGGGGGGCTCTGCTGTAGGAGATACTTCCACTAAATCAAGCCCTGCCGCTTTTGCGCGGCGAATAGCATCATCCACGGTCACAACGCCAATCATCTCGCCTAATTCGTCGATGAGGCGAATTTTATCAACTTTAATTTGGTGGTTTACGCGTGGTTCGTCAGATTTATTAAAGCTCATGTAACTCCTGCAGTTGGTTAAATAATAATGCTACTATTCTAAAGATTTATCTAAAGTTAGCAACAACAAGGTTGCGTGTGGCCGCATCACTCGACAAATTGATGCAACACCTAGTCTAAAACTTCTCCCACTAGGAGGGGTTTTAGGGCGTAGATGTGATGGTGAAAGATTGCATAGGCTGCACCTTTGGTTATGATTGCAGGATGGGGTAACCGCAATGAACGCTGCCAAGAACTGGGATTTATTGATAATTAACGCCAACCTCGCCACGATGCGTGCGGGCTATGGAGTAGTGGAAAATGCTGCGCTGGCGGTGACGGATGGCAAGATTGCGTGGTTGGGCGTGATGAATGCATTGCCGCATCAAAACGCAACCAAAACCATCAACGCAGAAAATAAGTGGATATCGCCCAGTCTAATCGATTGCCACACCCATCTGGTTTATGCTGGCGATCGCACGGCAGAATTTGCGATGAAATTAGAGGGGAAATCTTACACCGACATCGCCAAGGCGGGTGGGGGGATACTCTCGACCATGCGGGCAACGCGGGCGGCGAGCGAGGAAGAGTTGTTTGCGCAATCAGCTAAACGGCTGGAATATTTTGTGCGCGAAGGCGTGACGACGATGGAGATAAAATCGGGTTACGGATTAGATATTGAGAGCGAAATAAAAATGCTGCGCGTGGCGCGACAGTTGAGTGAGCGCTATCCTGTGAGCATCCGCACAACCTTTCTTGGCGCACATGCATTGCCACCCGAATTTGCAGATAAAGACGCTTATGTAGATTTTATCTGCACCGAAATGTTGCCACGCATTGCAGCGGAGAAACTGGCGGATGCGGTGGATGGGTTTTGTGAGTCTATCGGCTTTTCGCCCGCGCAAATAACCAATGTTTTTGAGGTGGCAAAAGCGCATGGCTTACCCGTGAAGCTACATGCGGAGCAGCTTTCTGACCAGAACGGCGCAGCACTGGCGGCGAAATATCAGGCGCTTTCGGCGGATCATTTAGAGTATCTGAGCGAAGCGGGTGCCGCCGCGATGGGGCAGGCGGGGACAGTGGCAGTGTTGCTACCCGCCGCGTTTTTTATGCTGCGCGAGAAACAAAAACCGCCCGTGGATTTGCTGCGAAAATATAAAGTAAAAATCGCAGTTGCGTCCGATTCTAACCCCGGAACTTCGCCCACGACCAGCTTGCTGCAAATGCTGCCGATGGCCTGTGTGATGTTTGGCCTTAAGCCTGAAGAAGCATTATTGGGAGTCACCGCACACGCCGCCACTGCGCTGGGTTTAACCGATCGCGGCACGCTCGAAATCGGCAAACGCGCTGACCTTGCGTTATGGGAAATCAATCATCCGCTGGAACTGAGTTGCAGGTTGAGCTACAACCCCTGCCAGCAGATTATTTTTAAGGGAAATATATGATGACGACACTGACCCTCGACGGCGAGAGCCTCACACTCGAAGCATTGATGCAAGCGGCTTATACGGCGAATGATCCAAAAGCGAAACTCTCGCTGAAAGTATCTGCCACGGCAGAAAAAGACATCCGCGAGGCAGCGAAATTTGTGCATCAGCTCGCGACAGGTGGCGATACGGTCTATGGCATGAATACGGGCTTTGGTTACTTCGCCCGTACGCGCATCGACCCCAGCCAGATTGAGGAACTACAGCATAATATTATCCGCTCCCATGCTTGCGGCGTGGGCGAATTGCTGCCACGGGATTTGGTGATGGCGATGTGGCTGATTTTGCTGAATTCGGTGTGCCGTGGGCATCGTGGGCTGGCGTTTGAGAAGTTGCAAAATATCCTGAAAGAGTTGGAAGCAGGGATTCTCGCCCATGTGCCCGCACGCGGTAGCGTGGGTGCTTCAGGTGATCTCGCTCCTTCCGCGCATGCTGTTTTAGCGACGATGGGGGAGGGTGAATGTAACATGCCCAGCGGTAACAGTTTTGCGGATATGCCCGCAGCCGAAGCACTCAAAAAAGCAGGCCTCGCGCCGATGAGTTTGGGGCCGAAAGAGGGTCTTTGCCTCATCAACGGTACGCAACTCACTGCGGCGATGGCAGTGAAATTATGGAGCGAAGGCACGAAGCTGCTAAACACTGCCAATCTCGCGGCGGCGATGACGGTGGAAGCTTTGCGTGGTTCGCATCACATGACGGATGAATTGCTGCTGCAAGAGCAGCGCCAACCCGGCACTCTGGCTTGCGGTCGCAGCATTGCGGATTGGCTGGGCGGCAAAACCGAAATCGCGCAGAGCCATCATGATTGTGATCGCGTGCAGGATGCGTATTCCCTGCGCTGCGCGCCGCAGGTGCATGGTATGGTGTGGGAAGAACTCGCACATGCGAAGCAGATTTTGGAGCGCGAAATCAATGCGACGACGGACAATCCCTTACTTTTCCCTGACCGCCAGATGACGATTCACGGTGGTAATTTTCACGCCATTTATCCAGCGCGAGTTTGTGATCATATTGGCGCGGCGCTGGCGACTTTGGCAAGTATTTCCGAACGGCGTATCAACACTGCCATGCGACCTGAAAAAAGTGGCTTACCTGCATTTTTGATTAAAGATGGTGGGTTAAATTCTGGCTTTATGATGATTCAAACCACGGCGGCAGCACTGGCGAGCGAGTGTAAAAGCATGAGTTTTCCTGCCAGCGTGGATTCGATTCCCACCAATAATGATCAGGAAGATCACGTGTCGATGGGGCCGATTGCAGGCCTCAAAGCCCTTATAATTGTCGATCAGGTGCATTATGTGTTGGCGATTGAATTACTTTGTGCGGCACAAGGGATTGATATGTTGCGCCCACTGAAATCCTCGCCAAAAATCGAAGCTGTACACGCCAAAATCCGTAAAGTTGTGCCATATTTAGAAAAAGATCGCCATCTTTCTAAAGACATTGAAGCGGTGCATTTGCTGGTGAAATCTGGGGAGTTATTGAGCTAGTGACAGCCGCTGAATTTGGCTCTAAACAAGGCGGATGAATCTCTCCCAGCCGCAGCCATATATCCAGCATTATCTCGATCGTTTGAACCCGCCACAGCGGCAGGCGGTGGAGACGACTGAGGGGCCGTTATTGGTGCTTTCCGGCGCGGGGACGGGGAAGACGAGCGTGCTTACGGCGCGTATCGCGCATATCCTCAACTGCGGGCTGGCGTATCCCAGCCAGATTTTGGCGGTGACTTTTACCAATAAAGCAGCGCGGGAAATGGCAAAGCGGGCGGAGGCGTTGCTGCAAAGCGGTGATGCAGAGCAAAATGTGGGGAGCCGATCGGTGCTGCCGTGGTTAGGCACCTTTCACTCTATCAGTGCTAAAATTCTGCGCCGTCAGGCAGAGAAGCTGGGATTTACCAGCGATTTTATGATTTTGGATACGGATGATCAATTACGGTTGATTAAGACGATTCTGGAAGAACAAAAGATCGATGTGAAGCAGCATCCGCCAAAACAATTCCTCTATTTTATTCAGCAGTGGAAAGATAAAGGCCTGATTCCAGAGAAAGTCAGCGCGGCAGATGCGGCAACGGCGGCACCGCGTGCGCTGGATATTTATAAACTCTATCAGCCACGGCTGAAGCGGCTGAACGCGATGGATTTTGGCGATTTGCTGCTGCATAATCTGACGCTGTTTTCGCAGCATGAGGATGTGCTGCAATTCTACGCGAATCAGTTTCGCTATATTCTGGTAGATGAGTATCAGGATACCAATGTGGGGCAGTATATCTGGCTGCGGCTATTGGCATTGGGGCATAAAAACCTCTGCTGCGTGGGCGATGACGACCAGAGCATTTACGGCTGGCGCGGCGCGGAAGTCGGCAATATTTTGAAGTTTGAAAAAGACTTTCCCGGTGCGGCAGTGGTGCGTTTGGAGCAGAACTATCGCAGCACGCCGCATATTTTGGCAGCGGCTTCGCATCTCATTCATCATAACGAAACGCGGCTTGGCAAAACGCTGTGGACGGAAGCCAAAACAGGCGAAAAAATTAAAGTGCAAACGGCAGTGGATTCGGAAGAAGAAGCCTATCTCATTGGCGAGCAGATCGAAGCGGCGCGGCGCCGTGGTGAGACGTATAAAGAGATGGCGGTACTGGTGCGCGCAGGCTTCCAAACTCGCCAGTTTGAGGAAAGATTTCTTACGCTAGGGTTGCCGTATCAGGTTGTCGGCGGCTTACGGTTTTATGAGCGGCAGGAGATTAAAGATATTATCGCCTATTTGCGTGTGGTGCAAAACCCCAATGATAATTTGGGTTTTGAACGCATTATCAATTTGCCGAAGCGTGGTATTGGGAATGCGACTTTAGAAAAATTTCATACATCGGCGCGGGCGGGGGATGGCTCACTGTTTCACGCGGCGGAGCGTATTATTGCCAATGGCGAAATGCGCGGAAAAGTGGGCGATACAATTGGCGCATTGCTGAAGCAGTTCCACCGCTGGCGTGAGCTGATGCAGCAATATCCGATCAATGAATTGACCGATTTAGTGCTGGAAGAATCGGGCTATCGAGCGATGTGGGAGAAAGAAAAGAATGCGGAGGCCAATGGCCGCTTAGAGAACTTGCGCGAGTTAGTGCGGGCAATGGGCGAGTTTGAAACGCTGACTGCGTTTTTAGAGCATGTGGGGTTGGTGACAGATACAGTGCAACAAGAAGCCAAAGCTAGCGGCGAATTGATTACGCTGATGACGTTACATGCTGCCAAAGGTTTGGAATATACTCGCATCTTTTTACCTGGATGGGAGGAAGGATTATTCCCGCATCAGCGCGCGCTGGATGAAAGCGGTCGCGCAGGGTTAGAAGAAGAACGTCGATTGGCTTATGTTGGCC
>JBILIE010000067.1:0-7513 GCA_044350115.1 Rickettsiales bacterium | reverse complement strand
CACCGAGACTGCCGGTTAGCAAACCAATACCAAGCCCCATCATAGCGTTGTTGCTTTCTCGGTCACTCGCCCGTTGCTGCATTTCCGCTTCCAGCATCATCATTTGTTCTCTTTGTCTTGCCTGTTCAGTAATCTGATCTTGGATAATCATGCAGTTGGCATAATCAATGGTTCCCTTTTTTAGGCCATACTCTTCGCATTTTGTTTTGGGTTCTTCTCTGGGTTTTTCCCAAACTTTTTGTACCTCTGCTATACAGGCCGCATATTCTGTGGTTCCTTGCTGTAGCCCTTCTGCTAAACACTGTTGCTGCTGCACTCTTGCATGGCCACTTTGCGGAGTAGGTGCTTGTCGTGACTGTTGTACAGTGGCGGTCGGCAAAGGCTCTTGTGCTACTTCTTTAGGAGTTCCCTGCAAAATAGTGTCAATTCCCGCCAAAGTCAGCTTGCTTTCAGCAACACAAGATTTCCACTTTTCTGCATTTCTGCGGAGTGTTCCACCTGTACAGACTTCCTCCCTGTATGATTGCACCCCTTGCGCCAGCATTGATAGAGTTTTGCCATTATAGAGGCCATTGGCAACCCGCCCATAGCAATCATCAAAACTTCCCACCGCTTGCGGATTTTTGGCATAAAGGGCTGTACAGGCCTGTTGCGCTATGGTTTGCGCCTCAACCGCCTTTTCTGGCGTATGATCTGCATCTGCACACCCGCCCAATAATAAAGCGGCTAAACTGATAGCCTGAATGTGTTTGATTTTTTGCACGGTGCTTTCTCCCCAACTGGTGATCAAGGAGTTTACAAACCTGCATAGTGAGAGGTCGCATTGGCCTTTAGCCGTAAGGCCTGAACATACGCCAACGCCTCCTCGACCAAAGTCGAAGAGTGCTCTTGCGGTTGCACAAAACCGCACTATACAGAGGTTGTAACGCCCCAAGTGACCAACTGCGGTCACTATGCGTCAGACGTTAAAGGATAAGAGAGGGCGAGGCAATAAAATGTTGCCGCATCAATTCGGGGCAATCCGAAAACAAATCACCCAATCCGCAATCTGTTTGCGGGTTCATTTGTGGGTTTTATTTTCTAAGATTGATTAAAAATCAATAGAATCATTGCTTTAATAGCAATAAATGGTGGAGGCTAGGGGAGTCGAACCCCTGACCTCTTGCATGCCATGCAAGCGCTCTACCAGCTGAGCTAAGCCCCCAATGATTCGGAGGTGGTTTATAGCCTTGCGGTGGGCGGTGTGGCAAGCGAAAATCGATTAACCGCGCAGGGCGACGACTATGGCGCTGGTGAGTGCGGTGAGTTCGTCTGGCGTGATGACGAAGGGCGGGGCGATATAGACGATATCTTCAATCGGGCGGATCCACACGCCGAGTTCGACAAAGCGTTGGCGCAAGGCGCGGTGGTCAAGGTTTTGTACTTGTACCACGCCGATGGCGCCTTTGACGCGTACATCCACCACATTGGGTAGGCCTTCACAGGCGGCGAGTTCTGCGCGCATTTGGGCTTCGATGGCTTCTACCTGTTGCAAGCGCGGTTCGCTTTCGAATAAATCGAGCGAGGCATGGGCGGCGGAACAAGCCAGCGGATTTGCCATATAAGTGGGGCCGTGCATGAAGGCGGTGTCGATGGAATCACCGAGGAAGGCTTCAAAAATGTCATCACAAGCCAGCGTGGCGGCGAGGGTCATGGTGCCGCCCGTCAATGCTTTGCCCAGTGTCATGATGTCGGGGGTGATGCCCGCTTCGTCGCAGGCGAACAAATAGCCTGTGCGGCCAAAGCCTGTGGCGATTTCGTCGGCGATGAAGAGGACTTCATGGGCTTTGCAGATGCGATAGATTTCCGCCAGCACATCGGGCGAGTGGAATTTCATGCCGCCTGCGCCTTGGACGAGAGGTTCGATAATGCAACCAGCGATTTGTCCGTGCCAATCGGTGAGCAGCGACGCGAGATCGGCAAAGTCATACTCACCGACAGGGATATCGACGAGATATTGATGGTGCAATGCGTTGCGAAAGGCTTGGTGATAATTCTGCTCAGGGTCGGAAACGCTCATCGCACCGAGCGTATCGCCGTGATAACCGTTGCGGAAACACAGGAATTTGGTTTTGTTGGATTTGCCTTTGTTGCGCCAATATTGCACCGCCATTTTGAGGGCGACTTCCACCGCGACGGAGCCAGAATCCGCAAAGAATACGCGATTTAACCCTGCGGGAGTGATGTCCACTAAGCGTTTGGCGAGGGTGTAAGCAGGTTCATGCGCCAGCCCACCAAACATGATATGGGGTAGGATGTGAAGTTGTTTTTCTACGGCTTGGAGAATATGCGGATGCCCATAGCCATGGCAGGCGCTCCACCACGAAGAAATTCCATCAATCAACTCGCGCCCATCGGCCAGCTGAATGCGGCAGCCCTGCACGCCGACGACGGCTTGCGGCGGCAAAGCGTTTTGCATCTGCGTGTAGGGCAGCCAGATATGGGGGTAGCCTTGGGTGAGCCAGTGGGGAAGGGTCATATGTCTGCTACATCAACTATCGTTTCATCATCTCCAGACTCAGTAATGACCAACATCACCCTTACATCTAGAGCTAATCCACGAATATCCATACCCAGTAGTTGTGGCTCTGTATCTAAGCAACTCCAGCTATCGGCTAGCGACTCTAGCCAGTTATAGGTGATTTCTATTAATTCGTGTAGGTATTTTGCAAGTGTTTCAAAGTTCTCTTCTTCGTTCTCTTTTCTTAGAATTTCTTTCAATTTTAGATTTCTGCCAATTTTGGGGTGAGCAATAGCATCTCTGAACTTTTTGAGTTCATCCAAAACATCGTGTATTTTTTGAAATTCTCTTCCTTTGTTCGGCAATTTATGAGAGGTTTTAGCAGCAAGTGCTGTGCGTACTAGGCAGTGTTTCTTTAAAATATTTTCTGTAGTGAGACCTTTCTCATTCCCTTTATCATCTTTTTTATACCATTCTGGGTATAGCAATTGACCAAGTTCATTAAGAAACCCTTCTGCCATAAAAGCAGTAAACATTTTTGCTGCCATTCTGGGGTAATCTGATTTTTCTGCTTTCTTAATTTGTTTTATCTGCCACCGAGCGGTAAGAAGACAATAAGTAGGTGCATTTAATATATTTTCTTCACTACTATTATTCAGAAAAAGCATGTTTTTACCCATGCGCGTGTCCATGCCCGCAGGCACCATGCCCGCAAGCATGATGATCTTCGTCTTCATCTTCCAACTCAGGGGCGACGTAACTCATGCCTTTGATGCCGAGTTTGGCAAAAAGTTGGCGGTCTTTGTCGGCTGCGGGGTTGGGGGTGGTGAGGAGTTTTTCGCCGTAGAAAATAGAATTGGCGCCCGCGAGGAAGCAGAGCGATTGCATTTCTTCGCTCATATTTTCGCGGCCAGCGGAAAGGCGCACCATTGAGCGCGGCATCAAAATGCGGGCGACGGCGATGCTGCGGATGAATTCGAACAGATCGAGCGGGGCAACATGGCCAAGCGCGGTGCCTTCCACTTGCACTAATAAATTGATCGGCACGCTTTCGGGATGTTCGGGCAGATTGGCGAGTTCCTGTAGCAGGCCGGCGCGGTCGTCGCGGGTTTCACCCATGCCGACAATGCCGCCGCAGCAGGTTTTCATGCCCGCATTGCGCACCGCTTCCAGCGTGTTCAATCGGTCGGCATAAGTGCGGGTGGTGATGATTTCGCCGTAATATTCGGGGGAAGTATCGAGGTTGTGGTTGTAATAATCCAGCCCTGCTTCTTTGAGTTTATGCGCTTGGTCTTGCTTGAGCATTCCGAGCGTCATGCAGGTTTCCATCCCCTCGGCTTTGACAAGGCGGATGGTCTCTTCAATTTTCGGCAAATCGCGGTCTTTCAACTCGCGCCATGCCGCGCCCATGCAGAAACGTGAGGCTCCCGCCGCTTTGGCCTTGCGCGCTTCAGCGAGGATGGTTTCAGGTTGCATCAGCTTATCGGCTTGAATGCCTGTATCAAAAGAAGCGCTTTGTGGGCAATATTTGCAATCTTCTGCACAGCCCCCCGTTTTGATGGAAAGTAAGGTGCTCACCTGCACCTCATTCGCATCAAAATGCTCGCGATGGGTTTGTTGCGCTTTAAACATTAAATCGCCAAAAGGCAGAGCGAAAAGCCCAAGAACCTCGCTGCGTTGCCAGTTGTGTCGAATGCTTGCGGGTTGCATTGCCATATACTATGCCTTATCCTCGTAAAAATTTCTGCAGGAGGCTACCATCGCTATTCATCTTTATAAAGGGGATATTCCCGCTAATTTAGTATTAAACGGCGATTTAGCCGTGGATACGGAGGCGATGGGGCTGAATAATCGCCGTGATCGGCTCTGCGTGGTGCAGTTTTCCGACGGGCAGGGCGATGCGCATTTGGTGCATTTTACCCGTGGGGAATATGATGCGCCGAACCTGAAAGCGCTGCTTGCGGACAAAAATAGAGTCAAACTGTTCCATTTCGCCCGTTTTGATGTGGCGATTCTGCAAGCCTATCTCGGCATTTTAGTGCAGCCGATTTATTGCACCAAAATCGCTTCCCGCCTTGCACGGACGTTTACGGATCGCCACGGCTATAAGGATATTTGCAAGGAAGTGCTGGGGGTTGATATTTCCAAACAACAGCAATCATCTGATTGGGGGGCGGACACACTCAACCCTGAACAACAAGCCTATGCCGCGTCTGACGTGATGCATCTGCACGCATTGCGCGAAAAACTCAACGCCATGCTCGTGCGTGAAGAACGCATGCAACTGGCGCAGGCCGCCTTCAGCTTCCTCCCCGCCCGCGCCATGTTGGATTTAGCGGGATGGGAAGAGGTGGATATTTTTGCTCACTAAACTTAAGAGTTATTATGCTAGGCACATCAAAAAAACCACAATCTGCGGATCTCATTCAATTTGGACGCGATACGCTGACTCAGGAAATTGAAGGGCTGCAAGCGCTTTCGCATTCGCTGGATGGCAAATTTGCGGCGGCGATAGAAAAAATCTCCGGCCTTAAAGGGCGGTTGATTATCAGCGGCATGGGCAAGAGCGGGCATATTGCGCGCAAAATTGCGGCGACATTGTCGTCCACCGGCACGCCTGCTTATTTTGTGCACCCTGCCGAGGCCAGCCATGGCGATTTGGGGATGATTACGGAGCATGATGGTCTGTTATTGCTCTCTAATTCTGGCGAAACCAAAGAGTTGCATGATATTATCGCTTACGCCAAACGCTTTCGTGTGCCGATGATTGCGATGGTGCGCCGTGAATCGTCGATGCTGGTGGAAGCAGCGGATATCGCACTGGTACTGCCTGAAATTCCCGAAGCATCGCCCGTGGGTGCGCCGACTACTTCAACCACCATGATGCTGGCTTTGGGGGATGCAATTGCGGTAGCACTGCTACGCAAACATGGCTTTACAGCAGAAGATTTTAATACCTACCACCCTGGCGGAAAATTGGGGCAACGCTTTTTGCGTGTACGCGATTTAATGCATGGAGTGGATGAGTTGCCGTTGGTGCAGGAAGAAACGCCGATGCAGGAAGTGCTGCTGACCATGACCACGAAGCGTTTTGGATGTGCAGGCGTGCTCAACAAAAAAGGCCTGCTCTGCGGGATGATTACGGATGGAGATTTGCGCCGCCATATGGATAATGCGCTTTTGTATCAGGTGGCATCAGAAGTAATGACCGCCCGCCCGCTCAGCATTCGCTCTAATGCACTCGCGGCGGAAGCACTGCAAATTATGAACGATAAAACGATCACCACTTTGTTTGTTTGCGAAGAACAGCAGCCGATAGGGATTATCCACATCCACGACTGTCTGCGCGCAGGGATTATGTGATCGAGTTTTTTTTCTGCTGAAAAGTAACGATTTGATCAATCATGGGGCGATGCGCGAGGGGCGTATTTTCAGGAACGGTAATCCAATTCCAAATATCCCAATCGTTTTCGTCGAGTAGTGACGTAAAAGCTGCGAGCTCTGCCTCGCTGCATTGCGGTAAAAAAACATCGGCAAAAGGCCCCAGCACTACGTCTGTTTCTTTGCAGCCACGGTGCCAGCTTTGATAGATCATTCGTTTTCGAGCGTCGTTCATTAATGCCTTATTAAGGTGTTTGGTTTACCGTTAAACACATAGTCTAAACTTAATATAAAGTACAAGAGATGCTGCATACCTATCGAAAACAAGACGCGGTAATTGTGGTTTGTCAGAATAATGACAAGCAGATGGTGGAAATTGCAGCGTTGAACGAGCGTGCAGCACAGTTAGTAGGCTATCAAGCAGAAGAGTTGGTGGGTAAGCCGTTGGTGGAGTATGTATCCTCTAAATTGGCTGATCTTATTAATGAAGAACTGAATTTTAAAGATTCCGGCTACGATTTCGGCGATGTACTCAGCAAAACTTACGACGTGCAGTTCATTCACCAGAATGGGCAGGAATTGTGGTTCCGCCTACGTTTGGTGCGGTCAGAAGCGTTGGGGCGCAACCCCGTTTTTCATTTAGTGTTGCAGGAAGAAGAAGTATTCCGCGAGCATGAATCGTTCAAAAGAATCCTCAGCGAAAATTTTAAAGGCCATGAAGTCATCGACAAAGCAACAGGGCTTCCAGATCGTCATTCGTTGCTAAAAAATATTGAATTGGTTCAATATTATACTAAAAAGCGCGACTTTATGGCGTGTTTTGCGGTGATGGAATTAGACAATTATGATGCGATTCTCGCAGAAAAAGGCGAGGAATATTGCATTCAGGCGATCGCGCATATTGGCCATACCTGCCGCCAAAAATTGCGTAAGGAAGATGCAGAGGGGCTGATGTCAGCGCGTGCGGTGGGGTTAATTATGATGCAGATCACGCCAGAATCATCGCGGATTGTGCTTAATCGTCTGCGCTGGTCGATCAATTCGATGCCGCTGATTATGAATGATGGCAATAAGCTGGAAGCCACAGTGAGTGTGAGTTTTATTATGACAGGCGAAACTGACCCCGATCAATTAATGCTGTTATGCGAAAAACAATTGCAAACAGAGCGAGGCAAGGGCGGAAATTTGATGCACGAAGTGAGTTGAGTCACTCGTTGTGAACCGCTAGTCTGCGCTCATGCGCCCCGAAATTTTACATCGTTGGTTTACGCCTGCTGAGAACCTGAAAGGGGTAGGCGAGGCGATTCACGGGCATTTGCGGCGATTACTGAATACGCCCCAAGGCGAGTTGCCACGGTTGAAAGATCTAGCGTTTCATTTACCTGTAGAGGTGGTGGATAGGCGTAATACGATACTGGCAAATGGTGAGATAGTAACGCTGAAAGTCACAGTTGAAAGCCACGATCCGCCAGCGCGTCGGGGGGTTCCCTATCGGGTGAATTGCAAATATCAGTCAACGATCATCACGCTCACTTTCTTCCACGCCAAAGGCGATTATCTTGAACGGCAACTGCCTGTGGGGCAGGAGCGGGTGATTTCAGGTAAGCTTGAAAACACAGGGCGTGGCTGGCA
>JBILIE010000266.1:0-2586 GCA_044350115.1 Rickettsiales bacterium | reverse complement strand
GGATCTCGCTTTAGAGAATTTCATCGAGATGCGCGATACGGTGGCCAACCCCAAATTCCAATTGAAAAAGCAGATTGGTTTTGAACTGGAGAAACGCTTCCCCAAAAAATTCATTCCGCGTTATTCGATGGTCGTCTTCCACCCCGAAATCCCCTACGCCGATGCACGCCGCTTAGGCCAAGAGCAGGAAAAAATGCTGGATATACTCGCCGAAGGGATTACCTCAGTGGAGCAGGTGGATTGGGCGAAAGCAGCGGAGATGGTGGGATGAAACAGGGTCGTTTGCCCTATATAGATCACAAAACACAATTATGCGGCAATCCTCATGTGGTTGTATTGGGTGCTGGTGCCAGTAGAGCGGCTTTTCCAGAGTGAGATAAATATGGCAAGAAGCTACCTTTGATGGAAGACTTTATTGCTACTTTGCATTTAGAAGAATTAATCGTCAAAGCCGGCATAATAACCAAAAATGAAACAAATTTTGAAAAGATATATTCAGATATTTATCACACAAAAAATCTACCAGTTATAAAAGAAATAGAGGAAGCTATTTATCAATATTTTGATGAAATGCAGATTCCTGACACGCCCACTATTTATGACGAAATAATCCTTTCACTTCGTGAAAAGGATTTAATTGTATCCTTCAACTGGGATCTGCTGCTTATGCAGGCTTACATTAGAACACCTGGGGTACGACCACAGTTAACTTTCCTGCATGGCAATACAAGCCTATCTATTTGTTATTCACATAAGAATGTGGATTATAAGGGATATAAAAGAGAGTGTCCGAAGTGTAAGTTACCTATGGAAACCTCTCGTTTATTGTACCCTATTGAAGACAAAAACTACACTGATAATCTATTTATAAAATCACAGTGGGAACAAACCCTGCATTTTCTTAAGCAAGCATACTTAGTGACCATTTTTGGTTACAGCGCTCCTTCTGCTGATAAGGGTGCAGTAAAACTTTTCCGCGATGCTTGGCAAGAGAATCCCACAATGGAGCTGGCCGATTTTGAAATAATAGAAAAGCAGGGCGTGGATAAAGAAGTGGTTCGTTTAAAATGGAGAGAGTTTATGGTGAGTAGCCACCATAGGGGAGTATACGACGATTATAAAAACACTTGGTTACTCAATTATCCTCGCAGGAGCTGTGAAGCACTATGGGAGGCTAGCTGTCAGCAACGTCCGCGAAAAGAAAACCCGATGCCACGATTTTCTACGCTTAAAGAGTTACATACTTGGTCTGCTGGAGTTGATCTGCTGTAATCACCCCAATCTTCTCTCTTCCAGCTCCAGCCAGCGTTCTTCGCTGAAGGCGAGTTGGGATTGTGCTTTTTGGAATTGCTCTAGCACTTTGCGAAGGTGATCGGGCGGGAGGGTTCCCGTATCAATTTCGTTTTGGAGGTTGCTGAGGGTTTGTTGGAGTTTTTCCATCTGATCGGGGAGCAGGCTCAATTCGCGTTGTTCGTTGTAGGATAATCTTCTGAGGGAGGTCTTGCCCCCCGCTACGCTACCCCCGCCGCTACGCGCCTCGCTTTGCTCGGTTTGGCGCGTTGCATCAGAGCGTGTTTCTATGAGGCGGCTGGCCTTTTCGCGTACATAATCGGTGTAGCCGCCGACGACGTTGAAGACTTCGCCGTTGCCTTCAAACGCCATGACTTCGGCCACGGTGCGGTCGAGGAAGTCGCGATCGTGGCTGACGATAATCAGCGTGCCTGGATAATCGCCGAGCATCTCTTGCAGCATATCGAGCGTGTCCATATCCAGGTCGTTCGTGGGTTCGTCGAGGATGAGCAGATTGCCCGGACTGGCAAGGATTTTGGCGAGTAGTAAGCGGTTTTGTTGGCCGCCAGAGAGCGTACCGATTTTATGATCGAGAATCACGGGATCGAAGAGGAATTGTTTGAGATAGCCGCGCACATGGATGTTGCGTTCTTTTTCGCCACTGCCGAGTTTGATGAAAGTGCCGCCTTCGGGGCAGAGAATCTGATTCACCGTTTTATCGGGATCGAGTAAACGACGATTCTGATCGAAATACGAAAGCTCCATGGTTTTGCTGCGGAAGATATAGCCGCTATCGGGTTCTTCCTCTCCCGTCAGCAATTTGAGGAAGCTGGATTTGCCAGAGCCGTTATGTCCTAAAATTCCAATACGATCGCCCTTCAATACGAGGTGGTTGAAGTCTTCTAAAATGGTGATGTCGCCATAGCTTTTACTTACATTCTTAAACTCCGCCATCACCTTGCTGGCTGTCGCGGTTTCGAGTGCTTCCATCTCGATTTTCTGGCGGCGTTGTTTGTAAGCGGCTTTGTCGCTGCGGAGTTTGTCTCGCAGTTTATGCAGCTCACGCAGGCGGCGTACATTGCGTTTGCGGCGACCAGTGACCCCGCCTTGCGTCCAATCGTGTTCTGCCCCCACTTTTTTGGTGAGGTTTTGTAATGCGCGGGCTTCTTGCTCTAAAATTTCTTCCAGCCAGTCTTCAAATTGGCCATAACCAAAAGGGCAAACGCGCATTTTTCCGCGATCGATCCAGAACACTTTGCTGGAGATATTGGCCAGAAAACGGCGATCATGGCTCAC
>JBILIE010000265.1:0-2587 GCA_044350115.1 Rickettsiales bacterium | reverse complement strand
GTTTCTTTTTCAATATTTGTAACAATCCCTGATCTGCTTTCAGCGCGATCCAACTACCACCATTGAGTGCAATATCCCCTTCAATCCCAATCAACCGCACCGAATCCACATCTTGCTGAATGGCCTCTTTGGCTTTTACGGTAAAGGGTTGATTTTTATTATCCACACTCTCAAATTTCGGGTTAATCATACGCGGCTTTTCCACCACATCAGACATCGGCAACTTAGCCAGCACCACCCGCATTCCGCTTTCTTCTTTATTCATCAGCGGCATAATAATCACCACACCAATGAGAGCGACAACCAGCGCACCAATCAACACTTTGCTAAAGCTAATCACCCGCAAATAGCTGGGGATTGCAAGCAGCATCCCCGCCGTTTCACGCGGCTGCCAATGCGGCATCAGGCGGCGATCGTCACTCTTCACCATATTACGCCCCAAAGAGCTGTCTTATTGTTTCTTTTCATACCGCTATGCCTTTTGGCACAGCATTTCCAACTGCTTTCCCCCGCTGGCAATGGCATTGTCACAAAAACTTAACAACTAACCCATTGAGAGAGAGAGAGAAATTGTATGCTGGCAATAGTTCTTTCTTTTGGTGTGTGTGTTTTTATCACCTCTATTAGTCTTCACCTCTCTACGATAGGTGACACACGCATTCATGGCAACTGCCGTGTTTTGAGAGAACCTCAGGATTTTTCACACCTAAATTCACAATATCTATGACAAACTTTTTCGGCTGCCTTGCAGCAATCGGGATTTTTATCATTTTGGCCATCCTCCGGATGGCCATTTACGGCTGCCTCGTATGGGCAGCAGGTTGGATGCTAAATTTGTTCATCAGCGACCCGCTGTCGCTGATTGGACACAAACTGACGTGGTTTCAGTGTGGAGCCCTAATCGGCTTCATCACCATGTTTTTCCGCAACAACCAGTCCAACAAAAAGGACTGAGCACCAACTCTAAAAGCCCGCTCGTGCCCCGCAAGGTACGACGGGCTTTTTTTGTCCATACTTTCCCCTCCACCTTCCGCGCAAGGCAGAGAGCCGCAGTCGCGGAATCTCTATGTTAAGACTCCGCAATTTCGCTTCGCTATGTGCGGAGTGTGGCACACGACATCATCCCCATTCGGAGGCAAGCATAGAAAACCCAGTATCACTTGACCAATCCTGACATATCAGAAATAACCGCAGCTTATGATTGCTGCGGTTGCTACCCATCTCACTTATTCTGAAATTGCCTCTGGCGCAGAGGGGTTTGTCGCTGCACAGGTTTCGGAGGAATCAGGCCGACCGCTGCTGTTTGTAGCCACCAGTGATCGCGAGCTGGAATTAGTCGCCGCGCAACTGGCCTATTTCACCCCTGCCGCGCAGATTCTCACTTTTCCCGCTTGGGATTGTTTGCCTTATGATCGCGTTTCGCCGCGCCAGCAGATGATGGCGGAGCGGATGGCGACGATTGCATCGCTGATGCTACCTTCTGCCAAACGTCGTATCATTGTCACTACCGTTAACGCACTCACCCAAAAACTGCCGCCACGCAATTTGCTGGAACATTCCAGCCTTGAATTTGCAGAAGGCGGAAAACTCGATTTAGACGCACTCACTCGCTTCCTCGCCGCCAATGGCTATAGCCGTGTGGGCAAGGTGATGGAGGCGGGAGAATTCGCCATTCGCGGGAGCATCGTTGATCTCTTCCCCAGCGGATTTGAGCAAGGCTGCCGCATTGATCTCTTCGGTGACGATATCGAATCCATCCAGTTTTTTGACCCGCTCTCGCAGCGCAGTACGGGCGAAAAACTCACAAAATTAAATCTGCATCCAGTGAGCGAGGCGATGCTTTCGCCTGCGACGATTGAGCGTTTCCGCAATCAATATCGCGCCAGTTTTGGTGCAGTGAGCAAGGCGGATCCTTTATACGAAGCCATCTCCTCCACCCGCGCTTTTCCAGGGATGGAGCATTGGTTGCCGCTATTTTACGACAAACTTTCAACGCTCTACGATTTCCTGCCCGCGAATACGCTCACGCTGTTTAGCCACGGTGCGGGGGCGATGTGCGGCGAGCGCAACGAGCTGGTGCAAGATTATTATAACGCCCGCCAGCAATTCAAACAAAAAGACAGCATTTATCACGCCTTGCCGCCTGAGCAGCTTTATATTCTGGGCGAAGATTTTACTGCAATGCTCGCATCACGCGACGTCATCCATTGCACACCGTTTTCCGAAGGCATCCCGCAGCATATCAAACGCGGGCGAGACTTTGCGCCAGATCGCAAACAAGGCCTTAACCCTTATGAACTCGCCGCCATTTACCTCCGCCAGCAGCAGGAAAACGGCAAACAGGTGATCATCACCTGCATCTCCGAAGGCAGCGCGGAGCGATTGAGAGAAAAATTAGCCCCTCACCTATTAGCCCCTTGCACTTTCGCTGTCCTCCCCCTCCCCCACGGCTTCATCGCCCCCGAAATTACCGTGATTTCTGAGCAGGATATTTTAGGCGAAAGGCAAGCCCAATCTGCCCGCAAAAAAAAGCGCAGCACGACCGAACAATTCCTCGCTGAAGCCGCTAATTTCAGCGAGGGCGAAT